>CAZZLI010000040.1:0-21299 GCA_964655055.1 uncultured Ferruginibacter sp. | reverse complement strand
GCGGACATCGGTACGCAGCCCGCCGGCTGTGGAGGCCAGAAAATGCTTGTGCGTGAAAGGGGGACAGCTATCAGGATACCATTGTCTGAACCGCTGATTACGCAGATTAATCTCTAACTCAAGGACGTTAGCATCTCTTTTCTATTTTTTTAACATCTTGGCAATCGATATTAGATCCGCTATAGAAACAAATTTTCCAGCTCGTTCGTGGTAAGTTGATGCTGCTTCAGCATTTCGTAAACTGCTGCTTTGCCTTTACTCCCCAGTTCCAGTGAATAGTCGTTGACATAGAGATTGATATGCTGCAGCATGACCGCTTCCTGCATTTCCTGCGCATGCCCGGCGATATAGGGGGTAATCGGGTTAATTCTTGATCTGGCATGCCGGATACTTTCAGCAATCAGCCGTTCCAATTTTTTTGCCAGTTCAGGTTCCACATCGCGCCTCACCGCAATGCCACCCAGCGGTACGGGTAATGCGGTCTTTTGCTCCCAGATGGCTCCCAGGTCGGCCAGTTTTACCAGTCCTTTTCCGGTATAGGTAAAACGGTTTTCGTGGATGATCACCCCCAGCCCTTTTTTTGCAAGCGCGAATTCCTCGATTTCATCGTAACGGAGAAAGACCTTATCCTTTGCTTCCGGGTAGGCGCGGTTGAACAGATAGTGGGCGGAGGTATGCAGACCGGGAAGGGCGATGCACTGATGCTCAGGTTTCTTAAACTGTAAATCGGGATGGGCGATCAGTAGCGGACCCACGCCAGTACCCAGCGCACTACCGGTGTCAAGTACACGATAATAGCCACGGATGGATTCCAGCACGCCGTAACTGAATTTGGTAACCTGCAGTTTTTGTTCCAGCCCCCAGCGGTTGAGCGTTTCCACGTCTTCCATATGGATGTCGAAATCCAGGCCGCCGGTATCTATCGATTTTTCCGCAAGCGCTTCAAAGATGAAGGTATCGTTCGGGCAGGGCGAGAATCCCAGGCTGATGTTCATGTGGTGTTGATAAGGGTTATCCGGTTTCACGGGAAAGGATCTGTTCCACCAGTTCGTCGAGGCTCCGGCCGAGTACGCTTACGGCTGAGGGGAAATCCCATTCCGACTTGTTCCGCACACCTGCGAAATTGCTGATGCTGCGCAATTGCAGGTAAGGGATACCGAGCCGGTTTCCCGTCAGATGCAGGCAAGCCCCTTCCATCGATTCGAGTGCCGGTGAATACGTATCAACCATCTGACGGTACTGCAATTTCGAGTCGCTGACCTTGTTTACCGTTATGGCATTGACTACGGGCAGCGAAGATTCCTGCAGCAATGGATGTTCATTGGTAAGCCAACCCGGCACCAGGGATTGTTCGGCTGCATGTACAAGAGGCGATTCATGCAAGGGAATGAACCGGTCATTTTCCTCGAACCCGACATCGGCAAAGCAGTCGGCTCTTACCAGAGCCACCGAACCCGGCGGCAGATCGGTACTGTAGGAACCGGCAAATCCTGCCTGTATGATGCAATCATACGTTCCGCGCTTTGCCGCTTCATGCAGGCTGAAAAGCGAAGCGGGAACACCGATTCCGGTGATCAGCACCTCAATACCGGCATATTTTTTTGTGAAGCCGGCAATCTCATCGGAATGTGCTGCTGCAAGAAGGATCCGCATACGGCAAAATTCGCCATTCGGCAGGATATTTAGCGGTGAAGACTTTACCTTTACCCAAATTTCAGGGGAAAGCATGGTGTATATCACGCGCATCGAGCATTTTAATGCGGCTCATAAACTGTATAACCCCGACTGGTCCGCCGAAAAGAATGAGGAGGTATTCGGTCGCTGTGCCAATGCCAACTGGCACGGCCATAATTTCGAACTTTATATCACAGTGAAGGGCAGGCCCGATCCCGAAACCGGATTTGTATTCGATGCCAAAAAACTGAGTGCAATCGCCCAGGAACGGGTCATTGATCTGCTTGACCACCGCAACATCAATATCGAAGTGGAGTTCATGCGGGGGAAACTCTGCTCCATCGAAAATCTGGCCGTGGGTATCTGGAACCAGCTTGAAGGGCATCTTCCTCCGGGAGTCCGTTTGCACGCGGTCAAACTCTATGAAACGCCCCGGATTTATGTGGAGTATTTCGGGGACGTGTAGCCGGAAGAATGATTTTTAAACCGTAGGGAACTATTTGGGTTCCTGTTTGTAATTATAGTAGAAACATGCTCAAGGCTGTTTCTTATTCACAGTTGCCAATATGTCAAATGCCGTAGCGGTTTTCCGCAAAGAACATTTCAACGCCGCACACCGGTTGTACAATCCCGGATGGACCGAGGCTGAAAATGAACGGATATTCGGCAAGTGCAGCAATCCCCATTTCCACGGCCACAATTATGAACTGATTGTGAAACTCTCCGGTCCTGTGGATCCCCAAACCGGTTATGTGTTCGATATGAAGTTGCTGAGCGATATCATCCGCAGGGAAGTCATATCCCGTTTCGATCATCGTAACCTCAACCTGGATGTGCCCGAATTTTCAGGGCTTATTCCAACGGCGGAGAATATCGCAGTGGTAATCCATGGACTACTCCGACCCCATATCGATTTGCGATACTCCCTTCAGATCCGGCTTTATGAAACCGAAAGGAATTTTGTAGAGTATCCGGTATAGACATTCAAAACCCATCCGCATGGCTTACACCAAGAAAGAACTTTATGATGATTCGGTTACGGAAAAGCTGACCGCGCTATACAAGAACTCCCTCGAACTGCTGGGCGAAGATGCCGCGCGTGAAGGACTGTTGAAAACCCCGGAACGCCTTTCCAAGGCCATGCAGTTTCTGACCCAGGGCTATCATCAGGATGCACAGCTGGTGCTGGAATCGGCCAAATTCCATGAAGATGTGAATGAGATGATCGTGGTCAAAGACATCGAACTCTACAGCATGTGCGAACATCACATGCTTCCATTCTACGGCAAGGCCCATGTGGCCTATATTCCCAACGGCTGGATCACCGGGTTGAGCAAGCTGGCCCGGGTGGTGGATATTTACAGCCGCCGTCTGCAGGTGCAGGAGCGGCTTACCCAGCAGATCCTCAATGCCATCGAGCATTCACTAAAACCCCTTGGTGTTGCGGTGGTCATCGAAGCAGCCCATACCTGTATGATGATGCGCGGTGTGCAGAAGCAGAATTCCGTTACTACCACTTCGGCATTCTGCGGGGAGTTCAAGAAAATCGAAACGCGCAGTGAATTCCTGAGCATGATCAGTGCAAAACTTCACTGAT
Source organism: uncultured Ferruginibacter sp. (assembly GCA_964655055.1). Lineage (GTDB taxonomy): Bacteria > Bacteroidota > Bacteroidia > Chitinophagales > Chitinophagaceae > Ferruginibacter. The sequence goes on along the minus strand of CAZZLI010000040.1, from coordinate 18,028 downwards.
TCCGGTTGCCTTTCCTAAAAATGATTTGTAAAAATTAACGGTCTGTACGTGCACCCTGTTCGATCCAGCAGCGGATGGTCTCCCGTTCTGCAGGCGTGATATTCGTCTTGTTGTTCTGGGGCATGGTCTTGGTGATGACCACGCGCTCCATGATCTTGTCTTTCATTTTGACGATATCGGCAGGGGTATCATAAATCACGCCGTTGGGCGGGGCGGTATAGGTATCATCGGTAGGCTTGCTGCTGTGGCAGGTCATGCACCTGCTGCTGATGATGCTGTTCACCCGTGAAAAGGATACGTCCTCTTTGCATACACCGGGTTTTTGCGGAGCGGTGATATAGGCCGCCGATAGCAGGATCAGGATGGATACCGGCAGGATCCAAACGGTATATTGTCCTTTTTCGCGGAGGTTCAGATAATGTTTCACCCCGGCAGTTCCGAGTGTGATGATGCTGAGTACCAGCCAGGGCTGCTCGTTTCCGAAGGTGCTGGGAAAATGATTGCTGATCATCACAAACAATACCGGCAGCGTGAAGTAGTTGTTGTGGATGGAGCGGGCAAGCGCTTTTTTTCCGGGTGCCGGATCGGGTGGAATACCGGCCGCAGCGGCTTTCACCATGGCTTTTTGCGCGGGAATAATCACAAAAAACACATTGGCCGCCATCAGCGTTCCGAGCATGGCGCCGAAATGGATGTAAGCCGCCCGGGCACTGAACACCTTCGTGTACCCATAGGCAAAGGCGGTGGCCAGCAGAAATCCGATCACCGTGAATAACAGGGTATGCCTGATAAGGCGGCTTTTGCATAGTTGGTCGTAAACCAACCAGGCAACTATAAACGAACCTATACCCGTAGATACCGCAGCGGCCGTGCTCATCGACATGACATTGCTGTCGATCAGCATCGCTTTCGCATTGAAATAGTACACCACAAAAAGCAGGGAGAAGCCCGAGAGCCAGGTGAAATAGGCTTCATACTTGAACCAGTGCAGGTGTTTGGGCAGGGTCTTTGGCGCTACCTTATACTTTTCCAGATAATAGAATCCGCCACCGTGCACGGCCCAAAGGTTTCCGGCCAGTTCCTCGCGCACATCTTCGGTGCGGTTCAGGGCGTTTTCAAGAAATACGAAGTAGAACGATGCCCCGATCCAGGCAATGCCGAAGGTGATATGCATGAGCCGGATCACAATATTCAACCACTCCATCAGATGTCCCTGATATACCGTGTTTTCAAACATGTACCAGAGATACAGGGCAATCAGGATGCTCACCAGAACGATGGCCGCATAAACATAACCCTGCGACAGGTCGAGACGCGAAGCCAGACTTTTTCCGTCATCACCGGGCTTGCCAAGCTGGCTGAACTGGTAAATGAGGACAACGAGAAAGGTCAGGATTCCCAGGAGTACGAGCAGGACAAGAATATGCGTCATAGCGGTTAAAGCCGTTCAAATCCTGCCGTCTTATTTTTTGGCAGGCCCGAAACCTTGCTTCGTCGCAGAAGGCTCCGGTTAATACTGTGATGTAATCAAAGTTAGTCCACACCGCTTAATTTATTTCCGATTATTTTTACTCATTGCAAAAGCCGCTAAGTATGATTGCCATAAAAAGCGAACGCTTGTTGTTGCCGGAAGGATTCCGTAAAGGTGCAGTTCTGATTGAAGACGGAAAGATTGTTGCCGTAACTGATGTGCTTCCCGATCGGGATTGGGATGAATTGGTTGATGCCGGCGATGCTATCGTAATGCCCGGAATCATCGATCCGCATGTGCATATCAATGAGCCCGGTCGAACCGACTGGGAAGGTTTTGATACGGGCACGCGTTCGGCGATTGCCGGCGGAATCACCGCCCTGGTTGATATGCCGCTCAATTCATCGCCGGTAACAACCACGGTTGAGGCTTTTCATCAGAAACGAACTGCCGCCCGCAACTACCTGCATACCGGATTGGGTTGCTGGGGCGGTGTAATTCCGGGTAATGAATCGCATCTCGAGGGTTTGATTGATGCAGGGGTATTGGGCTTCAAGGCCTTTCTTACGCATTCCGGTATCGATGAGTTTCCAAATGTGACCGAACAGGATCTGCGCAAAGCCATGCCCATCATCGCCCGGCATAAACTGCCGCTGCTGGTGCATGGTGAACTGACCAATACGCCAGCTGTTGCCACCGGTCAGGCCAATCCACGGTCTTACCGGAATTATCTGATGAGCCGGCCCGACCGCTGGGAGTATGATGCTATAGCACTCATGATCCGGCTTTCGGAGGAATTCAATTGCCGGGTGCATATCGTCCATCTTGCCACGGCCACCGCTTTGCCGCTGATTGTTGATGCAAAGAACCGCGGTGTACCTCTGACGGTTGAAACCGGCCAACATTATCTGTTTTTCAATGCCGAAGAAATACCGGACGGCGCTACCGCCTATAAATGCGCACCGCCGGTTCGTGACCTGAACAATAATGAAGCGCTTTGGAAAGCGCTGGAAAACGGATGGATCGATTTTGTAGCTACCGACCATTCACCCGCTCCGCCCGAAATGAAAGCATTGGCCGAAGGTGATTTCATGAAAGCCTGGGGCGGTATCGCTTCGTTGCAGTTCGCACTGCCCGCATTATGGACGGCAGCCCGGAAAAGAAATCTTAATTTCGCCCACTTGCAAAAATGGCTTTGTGCCCATCCTGCAAAATTGATCGGCAAAGACCATGTCAAGGGAAAACTGGTGCCGGGGTATGATGCGGATATTACCGTTGTTGATGAACGACAATCATTCATGGTTACGGAACAAGCCATACATCACCGGCATAAGATCACCCCCTATGCGGGGGAGATATTGTATGGTGTGGTCAGACAAACCTGGCTTGCGGGGAAAAAAGTTTTTGATGACGGAGCCTTCACCCTGCTCAATGCCGGCTCGTTCATTGAACCGGAAAAACGCGCATAATACCGATTGGATATCTGTAATGGACCAATTTTATTGGCCCAAACAGCTATCACATCGGCATTATACGGAAAAATATATGGTTTAAAAATAACATCACTTTCGTATAAAATCATCCGGATAACCCAATCGACTTTCTATTATGGATACAGCCGTTTCTACCCAACATCCCTTCACAGCCTACACCGATCTTGCCGCTGAACGGCTGGGCGGCCGTGCCCTGCTTTGCAGCGACGATTTTTTTGCCGGTATGGAGAATCTGCTCAAACCCGGCCGAGGCATCTTCATTGCCGATAAGTATACCGACCGCGGGAAGTGGATGGACGGGTGGGAGAGCCGTCGCAAGCGGGTGCAGGGTCACGACTGGTGCATCATCCGTCTTGGTGCATCGGGTATCATTCATGGTGTGGATATCGATACCAATCATTTTCTCGGCAATCATCCGCCCCATGCGTCTATCGATGCCTGTTATGTGAGCGATGATGCCGCATGCCTTTCTGAAAATTTTACCGGATGGGAATCTATTCTTTCCCGGGTTGATCTGAAGCCGGGCTCCCAGCATTTTTTTGAAATAGCCGACCGCGGGCATTTCAGTCATCTGCGCCTGAATATTTATCCTGATGGGGGTGTGGCCCGCCTCAAGGTATACGGCGAGGTGGTCAAAGACTGGCAGGCTATAGGTCCGAATCAACTGATTGATCTGGCTGCTGCAGTCAACGGAGCGCGTTCCGTGTTGTGCAACGACATGTTTTTCTCGCACATGGACAACCTCATCATGCCGGGTCGCGGGGTGAATATGGGCGATGGCTGGGAAACCAAGCGGAACCGGACACCCAACAACCGCGACTGGGTGATTGTCCGGCTGGCCCATACCGGAACGGTTCATGATGTTTGTGTCGATACCTGCCATTTCAAGGGTAATTATCCCGACAGTTGTATGCTGGAAGCTTGTCTTGCTCCGGCGGATACCGATTTCACCGTCGCGCAGGTCGACTGGCAACCGCTTTTGCCACAAACCAAATTGCGCGCTGATGCGGAGCATTTCTATAAGGATGAACTTGTTAATACCGACAAACCTGTTTCACATGTCCGCCTTACCATTTTCCCCGATGGCGGCATAAGCCGGTTGCGGGTGAACGGTTTTGTTCGTTCATGATCGTACTTTCACTGGTGCTAAACCTCACTAACCGGTTCAACAATAAATTATGACCCTCGCGGAATTCAATCATCTTCCCGAAAACGAACAGCGGCTACAGCTATTCAATTGCTGCGGGTCAACCACCTGGGTGAAGAAGATGATGGCCCATGTTCCGTTCGACGCCATGGATGCATTGTTGGAGCATGCCGCTTTGGAATGGGAAACCTGTACAGCCGATGATTGGATGGAAGCATTCAGTCATCATCCCAAAATCGGGGATATGGCTTCGCTTGAAAAGAAATTCGCTTCCACGGCCGCACTGGCAGGCGGGGAACAGTCTTCGGTGCGAACCGCTTCGCGTGAAACGCTGGAGGCCCTTGCAACAGGCAATATGACATACGAAGAACGATTCGGGTTTATCTTCATCGTTTGCGCCACAGGAAAGTCGGCCGCCGAAATGCTCGGACTGCTGCAGGCCCGTCTAGACAATACGCGTGATGTCGAATTGCTCCAGGCAATGCAGGAACAGGGAAAAATCACCGCGTTGCGGTTACAAAAAATCATAGCATGAGTCAACTCACTACACATGTGCTCGACACCGCCCTCGGCAAACCCGCTGCAGGACTGCGTATCCGCCTGCTCGACAATACCGGCGGAAGCTGGAAGGTCATGGCAGAAGGTATCACCAACAGCGATGGAAGGATTCCGGATCTGCTGCCTGCCGATAAGCGGCTTGCCACCGATACCTATAAAATGATTTTTGAAACAGGCGATTATTTCAACGCAACCGGTCGAACGGTATTCTATCCCGTTGTTGAAATCTGTTTCACTGTTGCCGACAGCAGCCACTATCACATTCCGCTGCTGCTCAGCCCTTTTGGTTATACGACGTACCGGGGATCATAACCGGTGTTCAATAAATTTCAAACGACTGCTTATGCAATTATCCATTGACGAAACATCCGCAAGCCGGCTGCTGGACGAATTGAAAACCGCCAACCTCCGTTTCCAGCAAACCTATCCCGGCGACAAGCCCGACCGGCAGCCGGTACATACGGTGTATGGCGGTGCGAACCTGTTCAAGAGCGATACAACCGTTAAGATGGGGGAAACCGCACTGCGCAGTTTGCGGAATTACGCTCCGCATTTTGTTGAACTGGCCCGTGTACTGAAACTGGAAGGCTGGCAGCATCTCCCGGTTTTGGAAAAGGATATCGAACGGCTTTCCATGAAACTGGCAGCCCTGCCGGATGCCGAACGGAGAAAAGAGAGCGCCTGGCTTTCCTATACGGTTTATGAGAAAATGGTCCGGAAACTGGAGACCGAGGCTGTTGAAGATTTCAGAATCGACTTTGAAGATGGTTTCGGCAACCGGCCCAATGAAGAGGAAGATGCCACTGCCGTGAATGCAGCCCGTGAGGTGGCCATTGGCATGAAGAACAAAACGCTTTCACCCTTTATCGGCATCCGCATCAAACCGTTTACCGAAGACCTTAAGAACCGTGGCGTGCGGACGCTAGATCTTTTTCTCACCACCCTGCTGCAGGAAACGGGAGGGCGGTTGCCCGAAAATTTTGTGGTGATGCTGCCGAAAGTCACCATTCCTGAACAGGTCCGGACGCTGGTCCGACTTTTTGAAATCATCGAAACCCGCCACGGACTCAAGCCAGGAACCTTGCGTATGGAAACCATGGTGGAAGCCACACAGATCGTGATGGATGAGGAAGGTCGTAATCCGCTCATGCGCATTGTCCGCGCCGGCGAGGGGCGCCTGATTGCCGCCCATTTCGGCACCTATGATTATACCGCATCTTGCGGCATCACCGCGAAGTACCAGACCATGGCTCATCCGGTTTGTGATTTCGCCCATCACATGACCAAGGTCGCGCTGGGGAATACCGGAATTTTTTTGAGCGACGGCGCCACCAATGTGATGCCCATAGGACCGCATCGTGGCGAAAACCTGAATTATGAACAACTGCGCGAGAACCGCGAGGTGGTGCATAAAGCCTGGCAGACCGGATTCGGACATACCATGCACTCATTGGTCAATGGACTGTATCAGGGCTGGGATCTGAATCCTGCACAACTGCCCATGCGCTATGCCGCTACCTACACCTTTTTCCTGAGTAGCTATGCCGATGCCGCACACCGGCTCAAGACCTTTGTGGAGCGGGCCGCCATATCCACCCTCACCGGCGATATTTTTGATGATGCCGCTACCGGACAAGGGTTGCTTAATTTCTTTCTGAAGGCGCTCAACTGCGGGGCCATAACCGAAGAAGAAGTACTGGTTACCGGCCTTACACTGGAAGAGGTACGAACCCGTTCCTTCTTCCGGATTCTTGAGGGGAGGCGGAAAAAGAAAAGTTGAAATACCCGAAGGATGCGTTGTCTGATAGACCGGGTTCACGGCGTTAAATTTTTTCAATATCCCGGCACCAAACTCAAATTCGATAACTTTACACGGATGAAGTATCTGTTTCAAGGAGAACTTTCCCGGATTAACTCAAAGGCCAATTTTTTTCGCCTGGTCTTCCTTTCATTGTTCACACCGATGTTTACCCGGGGTCAGGACGCAGTCAAAACGGATACCACAACATACGGCAATGTGACCCTGATCCGCGACAGCAGGATCAATGAACTCGCTAAAGTGGAGGCGGGGTTCAACGCTTCAATGGTCAAGGCGCCGCGCTCGGCAAAAGGATTCCGGCTTCAGTTGCTCAATACAACCGACCGTGAGGCGGCCATGCGCTTGCGGTCGCAATTGCTGCAGCTCTATCCCGATCAGAAAGTGTACATGAGTTTCCAGCCTCCGTATATCAAACTGAAGTTTGGCAATTTTGTCGATAAGGACGAGGCCAACCAGTTCAAGAAAGATATTCTGGGGAGCAAGCTGGTCAGCGGGAATATTTACCTGCTTCCCGAAATCGTGGAACTTAAGCCGGAAAAGAACGAGCAGGAGCCTCGTAATTGATTGGGCGGCCTCTGCCGTTCGGAATCATATTCTTTCGCTCATGACTGAGAAAATCGTTCATCAGATTGCCGCTCTGGCAAAGTCTTATGCACCACAGTTTGTTGCTGTGCGCCAACATCTTCATGCCCATCCCGAACTGAGTTTTGAAGAGCATGAAACTTCGCTTTATATCCGGGAGCAATTGAAGTCCATGGGCATCCCATATGAAATCAGGGGAGGAACAGGCGTGATCGGTACCATTGAGGGTCTTGAACCCGGTAAGCGGCTCATAGCCCTTAGGGCCGATATGGATGCACTGCCCATCACCGAAGCGAATGATGTTCCTTATCGTTCCACACGTCCCGGTATCATGCATGCCTGTGGCCATGATGTGCATACAGCCTGTTTGCTCGGAGCTGCAAAAATCCTTCAGGAACTTCGCACATGCTGGGAGGGTACGGTCCGGTTGATTTTTCAACCCGGTGAAGAGAAGAATCCCGGTGGAGCGAGTATCCTGATACGCGAGGGTGTACTGGAAAATCCAGTTCCCCAGGCTATTTACGGGTTGCATGTGCATCCTGGTCTGCCTGCTGGTCAGTTGAGTTTCCGCGGCGGGATGGTTATGGCCAGTGCCGATGAGCTTCATATTTCAATAAAGGCAAAAGGGGGGCATGCCGCCTCGCCGCATGTGACCGCCGATGCGATATTCGCCGGTGCGCAACTGGTTCTTTCCCTGCAACAAATCATCAGCCGGAATAACGATCCGTTTAATCCCAGCGTTTTGTCCATCACCTCATTCAACGGAGGGAATACCACCAATGTATTGCCCGCTACGGTACAACTTATGGGTACATTTCGTGCAATGGACGAAGTATGGCGTTACCGCGCGCATGAGTTGATTCGTAAACAGGCTGCGGCAGTCGCTGAAAGCACCGGTGTGGAAATCGACCTGCGGATAGATATCGGGTATCCCTGTGTGGTGAATGATGAACGGGTTTCGGCAGCAGCATCGGAGAAGGCGGCTCTGTTGCTGGGAAAGGAACATGTGGGTGTCACCGAGCTCCGCATGGGCGCTGAGGATTTCGCATTTTATACGCACAGGGTGCCGGGTTGTTTCTTTCGGTTAGGTGTGGGAAATCTGGGAAAAGGAATCAGCGACGGCGTACATACACCCACGTTCAATATTGATGAGTCGGCTATAGAGACCGGCATGGCGGCAATGGCCCTGATGGGCGCTACACCAGTCTATGGGTTTGATGCTGCTTAAAAAATATTTCCCGTCGGAACATTACTTCATGCCACCTACCTATTGATATGAATGCATCCTATTTCATTGAAGGCCTTCAGCTTCAGCCGCATCCTGAAGGAGGTTATTTCCGGGAGACTTACCGTTCAGAGGGCATCATACCTCAATCGGTTTTGCCTGCCGGTTTTTCGGGTCCGCGATCCTACGCTACCGGCATTTATTTCCTGATTGAGCGGAATAATTTTTCCGCCTTCCACCGCATCGCCTCCGACGAGTTGTGGCATCATTATGCGGGAGGTGGTTTGAGGGTGCATGTGATTCATGCCGATGGCCGTTACGAATGCATGCAACTGGGTTCTGAAATCCATTCCGGTGCCGTGTTTCAGTCCGTGGTGCCGGCAGGTGCCTGGTTCGCTTCAGAATGCGCAACGAATGCGGAATTCGCCCTGGTTGGCTGCACCGTAGCGCCCGGATTTGATTTCGCTGATTTTGAACTGGCAAAGGCTGATGAGCTCTCGGCACTGTTTCCTGACCGGGAGGAGTTGATCCGGAGGTTATGCAGGGGGTGACCATTTCTTCTTATATCTTTTACTATAAAAAAATATACGATGCGAACAATCTTCCTTTTTTCATTACTCACTTTTATTTGTTGCCTGCCCATGATTGAATCCAATGCCCAATTGAAATATCCCATAACCCGAAAGGCCCCTCAGGTGGATAATTATTTCGGCACGACTGTCAATGACCCCTATCGCTGGCTCGAGGACGACAACAGCGCTGAAACCGCCGGATGGGTCAAAGCACAGAATCAGCTGACCCGAAGCTACCTCGATGCGATTCCCTTCCGGAACAAGGTACATGAGCGGCTTACGTCCATGTGGAACTATACCCGCTTCAGTTCTCCCTTCAAGCAGGGACGTTTTTATTATTACTATCGTAATGAGGGATTGCAGAACCAAAGCGTATTGTATCGGCAAATCAGTCTGGACGGCGACGGCGAGGTATTTCTGGATCCCAATACCCTGAGCAAGGATGGTACCGCTGTGCCGGGTGTGCCCGTGTTCACCAACAGCAACCGCTACTGCGCCTATTTGATGGCGGAAAGCGGCAGCGACTGGCAGGAGGCCTATGTGATGGATGTGGAAACAAAAAAATTGCTGAAGGACAAACTGCAATGGATTAAATTCAGCGGTATCGCCTGGAAGGGCGACGAGGGCTTTTATTACAGCCGCTATCCTGAAACGGCCGACAGCAACCGGTTGAACGGAAAGAACGAGTTTCACCGGCTCTGCTATCATAAGATGGGTACGCCCCAATCGGAAGATGTGGTGGTATTTGAAGACAAGGACAATCCCCTGCGTACCATCACCGGAGGCATCACCGAAGACAACCGTTATCTGATCGTTAACAAGTCGGAGGGCACCAGCGGTGTTGAGATCTGGGTGAAGGACCTGCAGGCCGACGGACCGTTCCGGTGTATCATCAAAGGCTATGAACACGAGGCCGAGGTGATTGAGAACAATGGATCGGTGTTGCTGGTACGCACCAACATCGATGCCCCTAACTACCGCATCGTGGGCATCGACATGGCCAATCCGGAAAAGGAGCGCTGGACCAACCTGGTGCCTGAAAAACCTTTCCTGCTCGAGAATGCACAGACCGCAGGCGGCAGCCTTTATGCAGGTTACCTGAAGGATGCGGGAAGCAAGGTGTTTCAGTATGATCTGAAGGGTACGCTGCTGCGTGAAATCAGTCTGCCCGGAATCGGCACAGCTGCCGGCTTTTCCGGAAAGCGTACCGATGAGGAACTTTTTTATACCTACACCTCTTTCAATACGCCGCCGGTGATTTACCGGTATTCGCCCCGCGATGGCAGCAGCACGCTGTTCCGCAAGCCCACGCTGGCTTTCAATACCTCGGATTACGAAACCCGGCAGGAATTTTTCCGTTCCACCGACGGTGTCCGGGTACCCCTATTCATCACTTATAAGAAGGGACTTAAGTTGAATGGGAAAAATCCGCTGATGCTTTATGGTTACGGCGGTTTCAATATACCGCTCACGCCTGCATTCAGCATATCGAATGCCTTTTTCCTCGAGCAGGGGGGCGTCTATGTGCAGGTCAATCTGCGCGGCGGCAACGAATACGGCGAGGCCTGGCACAAAGCAGGCATGCTGGGCAACAAGCAACAGGTGTTTGACGACATGATTGCCGCTGCCGAATTCCTGGTGGCCAAGCGGTACACAAGTCCCGGTAAGCTGGCCATTCGGGGCGGCAGCAACGGCGGATTACTGGTGGGTGCCTGCATGACCCAGCGTCCCGATCTTTTCCGGGTGGCCATTCCCCAGGTGGGCGTACTCGACATGTTGCGCTTCCATCTGTTCACCATCGGTTGGGCCTGGGTGGTGGAATACGGCAGCAGTGCCAATGAAAAGGGTTTTGCCTACCTCTACCGGTATTCGCCTCTGCATAATTTGAAGAAAGGAGTGAAATATCCGGCCACGCTGGTCACTACCGCCGATCATGACGACCGGGTGGTTCCGGCCCACAGCTTCAAGTTTGCCGCGACCTTGCAGGAAATGAATGAAGGAACTTATCCCACCCTGATTCGTATCGACGTCAAGGCCGGCCACGGTGCCGGCAAGCCCACGGCCAAAGTAATTGATGAGGCTGCTGATATCTGGTCGTTCGTGATGGACCAGTTGGGCATGAGTTATCGTTGATATGCAAGCAGGAATGGAAAAAAAACTATTGCTTACCGGTTCAAACGGCATGTTGGGCCGTCAGTTGGTTGAACGGCTGCTTGCCGACACATCCTATCAGGTGCTGGCAACGGGAAAAGGCCCATGCCGGCTTCCTTTCGAATCCGTCAGCCGGTTCTCTTATCATGAACTGGATATTACCAATGGGATGGCGTTGACCGATTTCATCCTGCGGGAAAGGCCTGATGCCATTGTGCATGCTGCCGCCATGACACAGCCCGATCCCTGCGAGTTGGATCCCATCGGTTGCTGGCAAGTGAACGTAACGGCCACCCGTTTTTTGGTGGATGCCGCTGCAGCGGCCGGTTCCTATTTGGTTTATATCTCCACTGATTTTGTTTTTGACGGAGAAGCCGGACCTTATGTGGAAACGGATTGTCCCGCTCCGGTGAATTATTATGGTACTTCCAAGCTAGTCGCCGAAAAAGTGGTAAAGGCGGCCGCTTCGGACTCCTGCATTCTGCGTACCGTGCTCGTGTATGGTAAGGCGTTAGCCGGTATGCGGCCCAACCTGGTGAGCTGGGTGAAGGATAGTCTTGAACAGGGTACCCCCATCAAGGTGGTCTGCGACCAGTGGCGTACACCCACCTATGTCGATGACCTTGCGCGTGCAGTGTTGCTGGCGCTGGAAAGGCGCCCCAAGGGTATATATCATGTTTCCGGAAACGAGGGGATGAGTCCTTATGATATGGCGCTCCATGTTGCTGCCCAGATGGGAAAAGATGCCTCGGGCATCAGCAGGGTGGATGCTTCCACATTCACTCAGCCTGCACAAAGGCCCATGCGTACCGGATTCATCATTGAAAAGGCTACACGTGAACTGGGTTTTGTGCCCCGCAGGTTTGATGACGCGCTTCGGGAAATTCTGGCCTAGCCGTTATACGCCAAAGGTTCTTTTGATCTGCCGCTCGGTATCCCGTTCCTTGATATGTTCCCGTTTGTCGTACATTTTTTTTCCCTTGCCAAGTCCGATTTCCATTTTGAATAACCCCTTATCGGTCAGGAAAATTTTCAGCGGAATGATGGAATAGCCTTTTTCCTTCGTTTTAGCTTCCAGCTTTTTCAATTCCTTGCGGTTCAGCAGCAATTTCCGTTCCTGCATGGGCAGATGGTTGTACCGGGTACCCTGCGCATATTCGGCGATGTGCAGGTTTTTTACGAAAAGCTCGTTTTGGTGGAAGGCGCAGAAACTGTCGTTGAAACTTGCTTTGCCCGCACGGAGGCTTTTGATTTCGGTTCCCTGCAGTACAATCCCTGCAATAAAGGTGGCTTCAAAAAAGTAATCGTGATAAGCCTTGCGGTTGCTGATTTCCATGATGACAATCCGTTGTAGGCCGCAACCCGCGGCGGTTCAGAGGGGTTCAGTTCTTGAACAGTGCAAGGAGGCTGATCAGTTTCTGCCTGAGGTCTTTGCGGTGGATGATGAAATCGAGAAAACCCTTTTCGAGCAGGAACTCGCTGCGCTGGAATCCTTCGGGCAATTCCTTCTTGATGGTTTCCTTGATGACACGTGGGCCCGCAAAACCGATCAATGCGCCGGGCTCTCCGCAGATGATGTCACCCAACATGGCGAACGATGCGGTGGTACCCCCGAACGTGGGATCGGTGCAGAGGGAGATATAGGGAATGCCGGCATCGGCAAGCAACGAAAGCTTTCCGGCCGTTTTCGGAAGTTGCATGAGCGAGAAGGCGCTTTCCATCATGCGGGCACCGCCGCTTTTGTTGATGATCAGCAGCGGCGTCTTGTGTTGGAGGCAGAAATCACAGGCCCGGCTGATTTTCTCGCCCATCACACTGCCCAGGCTTCCTCCGATGAATTCGAAATCCATACAGGCAACTACAAGTCCGTGTCCGCCGGTATTCCCGTGCGCTACCGTCATGGAATCGTGGATGCCGGTTTTGGCGTAGGTTTCTTTCAGCCGATCATGATAGGGTTTCAGGTCCACAAAACCCAACCGGTCTTTCGAAACCACACCGGCAAAAAGTTCGGTGTAGTTGTTTCCGTCGAAAATGATTTCAAAATAATCTTCACTGCCGATGCGGTGGTGGTAATCGCATTTGGCACAAACATAAAGATGCTCCTTGAGTTCGTTGATGGTACAGGTGTATTTGCAGGAAGGGCATTTACTCCACAATCCTTCGGGAGCATCGGCCTTGTCCTTGGTGGCGGTGAGGATGCCCTTGCGTTTCCGCTTGAACCAGCCCAGTTCTTTTTCCTGAGGCTGATCTTCTTCAGCGCCGCCGAGGAAATCTGAAAAATCATCTGCCTTGTCCATAGCTGAAAGGTTTTCGTTGCAAAAAGGTTGACCAAGTTACCGTTTTTACCCGAGGGCGGTATCAGGCGTTTCTGTTCAGGCAATTGAGGTCTTCAAAGGCCACCAGCAGTCTCCGGATGAAGGATTCTTCCCCTTTCCGGAGCCAGACGCGCGGGTCGTAATGTTTCTTGTTGGGCTGATCGGCCCCTTCGGGATTGCCCAGCTGGCCCTGCAGGTAAGGAGCCTTTTGATTGTAATTCTCCAGCACACCCTCCCAGAACGCCCATTGCAGGTCGGTATCGATATTCATTTTAATGGCTCCGTATCCGATGGCTTCACGGATCTGGTGCTGGGGTGAACCGCTTCCGCCGTGGAATACGAAATATACCGGTTTGGCCCCGGTGCCCAGTGTGGCTTCAACATGGAGCTGGCTGTTCTGCAGGATTTCGGGGCGGAGTTCCACATTGCCGGGTTTATACACACCGTGCACATTACCGAAGGCTGCGGCAATCGTGAAGAGACTGCCGATGCGGCTGAGTTCGCGATAGGCATAGGCAACATCCTGCGGCTGGGTATAGAGTTTTTCGTTGCTTACATCACTGTTGTCCACCCCGTCCTCCTCGCCGCCGGTTACCCCCAATTCGATTTCAATGCTCATGCCCATCTTATGCATCCGTTCAAACAGGTGGACGGATTCGCGCACATTCTCCTCAAGCGGTTCCTCACTGAGGTCGGTCATGTGTGAGCTGAAAAGCGGTTGACCCTTCTCCCGGAAAAAGCGTTCCCCTTCGTCGAGCAATCCGCTCAACCAGGGCAGCCATTTTTTTGACGCATGGTCGGTATGCAGCACCACCGGTACACCATAATAGCGGGCCACATTATGGATATGCAGGGCTCCGGAAACAGCGCCGGCTATATTGGCCTGCAGGTTGTCGTTGGTCATTCCTTTTCCGGCAAAAAACTGGGCGCCTCCATTGCTGAACTGGATGATGACAGGGGAATTGACTTTTGCCGCCGCTTCCAGGGTGGCATTGACACTGTTTGTTCCGATACAGTTCACCGCCGGAAGGGCATAGCGGTTTTCTTTGGCATCCTGATAGAGTGCTGACAAGGCTTCTCCGTGCAATACGCCGGATTGGAATTTGCTCATTTTTTTTTTCGCGCAAAAATAGGCGAATCGCGGGAATCGGTTTTTTCGATCCGCTATGGATTCCTTTGGTTTTGATTCAGGAACGTTTCGCCTTTTTGTGGATAACTATTTTCAGGGTTACCTTTTCCAACTCCGGGTATTAAAAGCGTAAGAAATTAAATATAAAACAATATGGTTCAGAAGACGTACTACAAAACCAAGGATTATTGCAAGGTGAAATTCACCTTCAAGGTTGAAAATGCCGAAACCGTGGAAATCCTCGGGCTTAACAGCGATTGGGAAAATTCCGTGATCATGAGCCGCAAGAAGGATGGCACATTCAGCGCCGAAGTATCGTTGCCGAAGGACAGCCAGCACGAGTTCAGGTATCTGGTCAATGAAACCATCTGGCTTAACGAACCCGAAGCGGAAGCCAGGCCCAATGTATTCGGTTCATCCAACAGCGTTCTGGCCGTCTGATGACATTTCAAAAGCCGGCGCTTTCCTTGTTCCGATGATTTCCTTGTGGGGGCCAACGAAATGACCTTTGTCGGAAAACCCGTCTGACTTGCACGGGTTTCAGGGTTTTGAAACTACAAGGTGGCTGATTTCAAATTTCATACAAAGCAATTGGAAAAATAAATCGCCACATCTACCGAGAAACCCGATTTGTTTATTACATTTACCTAAATTGATTGGCATGAAAATTTTTGTGGCCGGGTTACCCTACGATCTTGATGATGCGGAACTGATGGAGATTTTTGAAAAATTCGGCACTGTGGCCTCGGCGAAAGTGGCTATTGACCGGGAGACCGGAAAGAGCAAGGGGTTTGCCTTTGTGGATATGCCGGTTACCGAAGAAGCGAAGGACGCTATTGAAAGCCTTAACGATATTTCTCTGGGTAAAAAGCCCTTGGTGGTAAAAGCGGCCGAAGATCGTCCCTCTCCGGGTGGTTCGGGTCCTTCACGGGGTGGATTCCGGCCCGGTGGTCCGAGACGTCCGGATTTCAATAATCGCCGGGATGCCTAACTGAACGCGAAGCCCGCCGGCTGATTTTAATATTCCCATTCAAATTTCAGGTATAACGGATGTTCATCACCACATCGGGATGAAGGCTTTTCGCTACCGGACAGGTGTTGCCCGTCAATATCAGGATTTCTCGTTCTTTCTCACTGATTTCCCTTCCGGTTTTCAGGATGATTTCAATATCGATTGCTGCAATCTTTCTGGGAGCGGCCTGCATATGTTTTGTAACATGGGCTGTGGAAGCACCCAGGTCGATCCCCATTGAACCGGCTTTGATGGCCATGGTGGTCAGGATGCAGGTGCCCAGTGCCGTGCAAACAAGATCGGTAGGGCTGAACCGTTCCCCCTTTCCGTGATTGTCGGTGGGTGCATCGGTTTCCAGCTCATACCCGCTTTGAATATGCCTGGCGCTGCACCTTAAATTCCCTTCGTAAACGATTGAAGCAGTCATTGTGTTATTTTTGCGTAAATTTAAAGGGAATTCGTTGCTGATACGCAAGCCTCCGGGCTTTGTTCAAAAAGCGCCCACCGTTTATGAAAAAGAGATTCCTGTTCGAAACTGTCGTTGTCTTAAGCCTGATGGTTACCGACAGCCTTGCTCAAAAATCCAAGGCAGATCTTCGGGAAGAAAAGCGGCAGCGCATCAGTGCCCTGGTCAAGCAGGAAGAGGAGGGGGTTATCGCCTATCACAAACAATCCGCTTTCGGATTCAAACTGCTGAACGACGGTTATGGTATTTTTTATGAGATGGGCCGGGCGCAAACGGTGAAAACCGCCTGGCTGTTCCAGTTCGAGTTTTCGGAACGCAAGCATCGCAAGGAGGAGAAGCAAACCAATCCCGTTGTGCCTACGTCGCCATTCATCTTCGGTAAGGTCAATTATTTTTATCCGGTCAAACTGGGCGCACAGCGGCAGTTTCTTTTCGGCAATAAATCGAACAAGAACGGTGTAAGCGTTACCGGCAATTTCGGCGGGGGTTTGGCTTTGGGTTTCCTGCGACCCTATTATCTTGAAGTCAGTGATGCCGGCCAGTTTTCACGCCGCAATATCAAGTACGACGGCCCCGACAGCCTGCTCTTTTCTTCCAACAACCAGTTGATGGACCTCAATGTATCCGGATCCCGCTTCGGCGTGGGCTGGAACGAAATGAAGATCAATCCTGGGCTCTATGCCAAGGCCGCCCTGCGCTTCGATTATGGTCGTTACAATGAAATGGTGAATGCAATTGAAGTGGGCCTGAGTGCGGAGATGTACAGCAAGAAAATCATGCAGGTGCTTTACAGCAAGGAACATCAGCTATTTCTCAATGCCTTCGTATGCATCATGTTTGGCCGCAGAAAATAACCGATAAACCAGAAGAAGAAGGATACAGCGATGGAAAAAAATACCGAATCCCTGCTTGCCCCACAACCTAACCGTAAGCCCGGAAAGCCCGACTGGTTGCGCGTCAAGTTGCCGATCGGGGAGTCGTACCGTCAGGTGCGGAATCTGGTCGATACCCATAAACTGCATACCATCTGCGAAAGCGGCAATTGTCCGAATATGGGCGAATGCTGGGGTGAGGGTACGGCTACCTTCATGATCCTGGGCAATATCTGTACGCGAAGCTGCGGATTTTGTGCCGTGGCTACCGGTAAGCCCGATCCTGTTGACTGGGATGAGCCCCAGCGGGTCGCGGAAGCCATCCATCTCATGAAGGTGAAGCATGCCGTGATCACCTCGGTCGATCGTGACGAACTTTCCGATCAGGGCAGTACCGTGTGGTTCAATACCATCCGGGCGGTAAAATCACTGAATCCGGGTACCACGCTGGAAACCCTGATCCCTGATTTCCGTGGCGATGCTTCCTGTATTGCAAGAATAGTTGAAGCCGCTCCCGAAGTGGTTTCCCACAATATCGAAACCGTTGAACGGATGACCCGTCAGGTACGGATCCAGGCAAAATACTGGCGCAGTATGACCACCCTGCGGTTGCTTAAGGAAAGCGGCATGCGCACCAAGAGCGGTATCATGCTGGGTTTGGGTGAATCGCTGGAAGAAGTTGAACAGACGATGCGCGACCTTCGCGATAACGGGGTTGATGTGATCACCCTTGGTCAATATCTTCAGCCTACGCAAAAACATCTTCCGGTGCAGCGCTTCGTCCATCCCGATGAGTTCAGCGCGCTCCGTGATAAGGGCTATGCCATGGGCTTCGATTATGTGGAGAGTGGTCCGCTGGTGCGGTCCTCCTATCATAGCGAAAAGCATGTGATTCCCGGTTGGGGCCGCAGCCGCTGGGAAGAAGATAAGGCAGCTGTTTCTTAGGTATTTTCCTGGAAATTTTTCAGCATTAATAATCCGACACCCGGGGGTGTTGGATATCTGAAGTCGGCCAATTGCATTTACCCAAACAGCGATCACATCAGCAATATTCCGAAAAAAAACTTCGGCTGATACCGATTGGATATCTGTAATGGACCAATATCATTGGCCCAAACAGCTATCACATCGGCATTATACGAGAAAATTTTTGGGCTGAAAATAATACCGATTGGATATCTGTAATAGACCAATTTCATTGGCCCAAACAGCTATC
>CAZZLI010000039.1:0-21605 GCA_964655055.1 uncultured Ferruginibacter sp. | reverse complement strand
AATGGGCAATGTTTTTTTTGGGAAAAGAACGGGCCTGGCCGAAGAATCATTTCAGGCGCTGATCTCCGGCATTAAAGCGGTCTGCATCACCTGGCTTGAGTTTCAAAAATCCGCTTAACTGCTGACCTGAAAACACGTAACTTTGCGCCCATTTTCCAATTATGATAACCGTACAAAATGTAACGCTGGCCTATGGCAAGCGGGTGCTGTTCGATGAGGTGAATATCGGCTTCACCAAGGGCAACTGCTATGGGGTGATCGGCGCCAACGGTGCAGGCAAGTCCACCTTTATCAAAATCCTCAGCGGTGAAATCGAGCCCAATAAGGGCACCGTATCCATTACCCCCGGCGAACGGCTGGCCGTACTGCGGCAGGATCATTTCGCCTTCGACCAGGAAACGGTGCTACGAACCGTGATGATGGGCCACCAGAAAATGTGGAACATCATGCTCGAGAAGGATGCCATCTATATGAAGGAGGATTTCAGCGAAGCCGACGGTATCCGCGCCGGTGAACTGGAAAACGAATTCGGGGAAATGGGCGGATATACCGCGGAAAGCGATGCGGCGCAACTGCTCAACCAACTCGGGGTGAAGGAAGAAATGCACCAGCAACTGATGGCCGATATCCCTGCCAACGTGAAGGTGCGTGTTTTGCTGGCCCAGGCCCTTTTCGGCAACCCCGACATCTTGCTGCTCGACGAACCGACCAACAACCTCGATGTGGAAACCATATCCTGGCTCGAAAATTTCCTGGCCGATTACGAGAATATCGTGCTGGTGGTCAGTCACGACCGACATTTTCTGGATGCCGTATGTACCCATGTGGCCGATGTCGACAAGCAGAAGATAAAAATATATACCGGCAACTACACCTTCTGGTACGAGAGCTCGCAACTGGCCGCCCGCCAGGCTTCCGACAAGAACAAGAAGATGGAGGAGAAGAAGAAGGACCTGCTGGAGTTCATTGCCCGGTTCAGCGCCAATGCCTCCAAGAGCAAACAGGCCACCAGCAGGAAAAAGGCGCTGGACAAACTGGTTTTTGAAGATATCACGCCCAGCAACCGCAAGTATCCCGGCATCATTTTCAAACCCGAACGTGAAGTGGGCAATCAGATTCTTGATGTGCAGGGTTTGTCGCTATCGTTCGACGGCAAACAGCTTTTCAGCAATCTGAGTTTCGATATCGTCAAAGGGCAGAAAATCGCCTTCCTGAGCCGGAACCCCATGGCCGTAACGGGTTTCTTTGAAATTATCAACGGAAAGATGAATCCCGACAGCGGAAAATTCAGCTGGGGCAGTACGGTCACCACGGCCTACCTGCCTAACGATAATTCGGAATTCTTCACCGGAAGCCTGAATCTGATGGACTGGTTGCGCCAGTATGTGCCGCCGCAGACCAAGGATGTGGATGAGGATTTTCTCCGTGGCTTTCTGGGGAAGATGCTGTTCAGCGGTGATGAAATTCTGAAGAAGACCACGGTGCTCAGCGGAGGCGAAAAGGTCCGCTGTATGGTCAGTAAGATGATGCTGCAGAACCCCAATGTGGTGATTCTCGATGAGCCTACCAACCACCTCGACCTGGAAAGCATCACGGCATTCAACGACGGCATGATCACCTTTCCGGGCATTGTGTTGCTGGCCACACACGATCATCAGTTCATGCAGACTGTTGCCAACCGCATCATCGAAATCACGCCCAAGGGTATTATCGACCGCCTGATGACTTACGATGAGTACCTGGCCGATGGCAGGATCCGTGAACTCAGGGAGCAGATGTATGCCTGATCTGTTTTATTTTGCATTTACAGACCAAAATTCAATCGCATGAAAATGAAACATGTTGTACTGATTGCCCTCCTCTTTGCAGTTTGCACCAAGGAAGCAAATGCACAGAAAGGAGGATCGGATTATTCTACCGCAGCAGGGGTGAAGTTCTATCCCTTTTCGGCCAGCATCAAGCATTTCATCAAGGATGATGTTGCCCTGGAAGGCCTGGGCTATTTCTGGACCCGGGGTCTGCGCATCACCGGATTGTATGAGATCCATAAGGACCTGAATATCATCGACGGACTGCGCTGGTATTTCGGCGGCGGAGCGCATATCGGTTTTTATAACTCGTCATACGGTGGCGGAACCGGAGTGGGTATTGATGGTGTGGTCGGCCTCGATTATAAGTTCGAAAAAGCTCCGGTGAATCTTTCGCTCGACTGGCAGCCTTCTTTCGAGTTTGGCAACAACCTGGGCAACGGCTTCGCCGGCAACTGGGGCGGTATCGGCATCCGGTATGTGCTCAAATAGCCTGCGCGCGAATCATGCCCCGAAACAGCATCATAGCGCTGATTGATTTTTTTTACCCGCCTTTCCGCAGGATCATGCCGCTGCATACCTTCCGTTATGCGGCCTGCGGAGGTTTTAATGTGGTTCAGGGTTTTCTCCTGTACAGCCTGGTTTACAGCTGGCTGGGCAACCGGGTAATTGCCTTGGGCGACCACCATTTCGCCACCTACACCATCGCGCTGATTCTTTCTTCCTGCTCGGTATTTATTACAGGTTTTTTGCTGAACAAGTATATCGTATTCACCGGATCGGATCTACGGGGAAGGATACAGCTGTTTCGTTACCTGCTTTCGTTTTTATCGAATCTGGCCATCAATTACGTGTTGCTGAAATTTCTGGTGCAGTATCTTCATGTCCATCCGGTATTGGCCCAGGTGCTGGTGACCGCCCTGGTCATCGCATTCAGCTATTTCACCCAGCAGTATTTCACATTCCGGATGCGGAAGGAGGGGTGATTTTTTTCCCGCAACAGGACTGGTTTTTTCACGCCAGGGCTTTTGGTTGGTGTTCAGTGGTAAATGTTAGGTGTTGAATGAAATGCCACTCGGAGAGAGTGATACAAAGAAGTCGGTCAATTCATGGTGAAACGAAATCTCTCCGCGCTCTCGGCGGGTACTTTGCGTATTCTCGTGAAAAAAGTTTCACGCATACGAAGAGGAAAACACTCAAGGCCATACCAACGGAATTTAGGCATTGAGAAACTTTAAACTTTGAACCTTAAACCTTAAACCCCATACCCAACCTCGTCGTTCATTTTTTCTCAGATGTTTTGGTTTTTTCAACTAAACCCCTAATTTTGCACCCCCAATCAGTTCTTTTACAGTATTAGAAAGGAGTGGTTTCTCCGGAAACTGCCTGAAAATACAGTTAGTTTGGGAGTCTTGGTTACAATTACCTGGACGTTAATACCAAAAAACACATACATGGCCAAAGAAGTAACCGGCTTTGTCAAGCTCCAGTGCAAAGGAGGACAAGCCAATCCCGCCCCGCCGATCGGTCCGGCTCTGGGTAGCAAGGGTATCAACATCATGGAGTTCTGCAAGCAGTTCAATGCACGCACGCAGGACAAGCAGGGAAAAGTTCTTCCCGTTCTTATCACCGTTTTCGCCGACAAATCATTCGAGTTTGTTATCAAGACTCCTCCCGCCGCCGTGCAGCTTATGGAGGCCGCCAAAATCAAGAGCGGCAGCAAGGAGCCTAACCGCAGTAAGGTGGGCAAGGTCAGCTGGGCCCAGGTCGAGGAAATCGCCAAGGACAAGATGGCCGATCTCAATGCCTTCACCCTTAAAAGCGCCATGTCCATGGTAGCCGGAACCGCCCGCAGCATGGGTCTAACCGTGGAAGGCAAAGCGCCCTGGGAAAACAATTGATAACCAAACGGCCGGTCAGCCCCCGGTCCAAAATGAACAAACATGATTACCAAGAAAAGAAAAATAGCAAACACCAAGGTCGACAGCAACAAGGCCTACACCCTCAAGGAGGCTTCTTCTTTGGTTAAGCAGGTGAATACCACCAAGTTCGACAGTTCGGTCGATCTGCATATCCGCCTGGGTGTAGATCCCAAAAAAGCCGATCAGGCTATCCGTGGCACCGTATCGCTGCCTCATGGTACCGGTAAAACCAAGCGTGTACTCGTACTCTGCACACCCGATAAGGAAGAAGTAGCCAAGTCTTCCGGAGCCGATTTCGTGGGCCTTGATGAATTCATCCAGAAAATCGAAGGCGGATGGACCGATGTTGATGTTATTATCGCCACACCTGCCGTCATGCCTAAAATCGGTAAGCTGGGTAAGGTGCTCGGTCCCCGTAACCTGATGCCCAACCCCAAGACCGGTACGGTAACCAACGATGTGGCAGCTGCGGTATCTGATGTCAAGGGCGGTAAAATCTCCTTCAAGGTCGACAAGGTAGGTATCATTCACGCCTCTATCGGTCGGGTCAGCTTCAGCGCCGACAAGATTGCTGAAAACAGTCAGGAACTGATCAACGCGCTTATGAAGTTGAAGCCTTCCTCTGCAAAAGGAACCTATCTGAAAGGCGTGAGCATGGCCAGCACCATGAGCCCGGGCATCGTGATCGATACGAAATCTGTTCAAAACTAATACCCCGTGCATGGTCTCCGGGCCGTTGCACACAAAATAACTGTCATGACCAAACAAGAAAAAAACGACGTGATTGAAGTGCTGAAAGGCAAGTTCAGCCAGTACAGCAACTTCTATGTTACCGATACCGAAAGCCTTACTGTGGCCCAGGTGAGCAATCTGCGCCGCCATTGTTTCGACAAGAATGTGGAAATGAAGGTGGCTAAGAACACCCTGATCCGCAAGGCCCTCGAAGGAATCGATGCCGAAAAGTACACCGGTGTTTACGACTCACTCCATAAGGTGACCGCCCTGCTCTTCAGCGAAAACCCCAAGGAGCCAGCCCTGATTCTTGCCGGTTTCCGTAAGGAAAGCAAGGGGGAGAAGCCCCAGTTGAAAGCGGCATTCATCAACGGGGATGTTTTTGTGGGCGATAACCAGCTGGTTGCCCTTACCAAAATCAAAACCAAGAATGAGCTGATCGGTGAAATCATCGGATTGCTGAATTCGCCAATACAGCGCGTGCTGGGAGCCCTGCAGAACAAGGATAACGCTGCCGGAAAGCAGGCTGAACCGGCTGTTGCAGAAGCTCCTGCACCTCCGGCTTCTGATGCCCCCGCCCCGGAAGCGCCGACTGAAAATCCGGCTGCGGAAGGAAGTGCTGAAGCGGCACCCGAGGCATAGTCAAATGCCTAACTAACAACGAATTACATTGGTTAATGCCAATTAATTATAACAATTTTTTTAAACCCTCCGGCGGATTTGCCCAAGGCAAAAATGAAGTCGGAAAAAATTAAAACAACATGGCAGACGTAAAAGTATTGGCTGAAAGCCTCGTAAACCTGACTGTGAAAGAAGTACAGGAACTGGCAGATTTCCTTAAATCCGAGTATGGTATCGAACCCGCTGCTGCTGCAGTCGTGGTAAGTGGCGACGGTGGTGGTGGCGCAGCCGCTGCCGAGGAGAAAACATCGTTTAACGTGATCCTGAAGAGTGCTGGTGGCAACAAGCTGGGCGTGGTGAAAGTGGTCAAGGAACTGACCGGCCTGGGTCTGAAAGAATCCAAAGACCTGGTTGACGGCGCTCCCAAGCCTGTAAAGGAAGGGGTGGACAAGGCTACCGCCGAAGATATCAAGGCAAAATTGATCGAGGCAGGTGCCGAAGTCGAAATCGCCTAAAGATTCACTCCTCCAAAGAAAACAACCGGGGCTGTCTATTTCGACAGCCCTGTTTTTTTATGGTTTTTGAACAGCCTCGATCTGCAACTCCTCCCAGGGCGTGGTGCCATCCTTCGCACGGTGGAAGCGGAAGCGGTCTGTTTCGAGGAGGATCATTTCGGCTGTGGTGTATATGATGCAACTATCGAGCAGATGGCCACCGGTAGTGACCCCGGTGCTGTCGCTTACACAGATATGGAGGTGGCTCCCGTTTACTGAAACCGTACCGCTCAGGCTCACGATTTCAAAGTGCCCCTGCGCCCGGTTGCCCCGTGGCTGGTTCGCAAAACGGATATGATATTGTGTAAGGCTTCCCGCACAGGAACCGATCCACCCGGCTTCAATATGGTTTTTCTTCACATAGGCTTCAATCTCTTCGCGAAGCAGTTGGCCCGGTTTGAGCCGGAAAGCATGGGATTTGATCTCGTTCATTGCCGTATTGTTTTGACAGGACTGCTGAATCAGCGATTGCACAAGTAAAAATAAAATTGAAAGTAAATTTTTGAAGGAAGACCGTTTTGTCATGCTGTGCAAGCTAAAGCAAATGTTGCCCGGAATGAATACTTTTCACGCTGCACACGCAATAATTCTAAAAGTAATACGAAGGTGGTTGATCATTCAATCCGGAAATCTTCCGGTATAAAATGCAGACGGGATAACTTATTAGGCCTGCTTTTTTATACTTCCAGGCCAGGAATTTCGAGTGCCCCGCTTACCTCATGAGTTGCCTTTTGTACAGCTGCACCGTATTCTCCAATCCCCAGTTCAGGGCATCACAGATCAGGGCATGGCCTATGGATACTTCAAGCAGACCGGGGACTTCGGTGGCGAAAAAACGAAGATTGTCGTGGTCGAGGTCGTGGCCGGCATTGATGCCCAAACCCAGTTCCATGGCCCTTAGGGCAGCGATGCGGTAGGGCAGTACCGCCTGTTCCCTGTTGCCGGCAGCATATTCAAGTGCATAGCTTTCCGTGTAAAGTTCAATGCGGTCGGTACCCGTAGCTTTGGCACCCTCGATCATTTCCGGCACCGGGTCAACGAATATGGAAGTGCGGATGCCTGCTTCTTTAAACACCGAAATCATCTGCGACAAATATTCCCGGTGCTTTAGGGTATTCCAGCCATGATTGCTTGTCAACTGGTTTTCAGCATCAGGAACCAGGGTAACCTGATGGGGTCGATGCTTAAGCACCAGGGTCACAAATTTTTCTTCACGGCAGTTGCCTTCGATATTCAGTTCGGTATGCAAGACCTTTTTAAGTTCGGGAACATCGGCATAGCGGATATGCCGCTCATCGGGGCGCGGATGGATGGTGATGCCATCGGCTCCGTATCGCTCAATGGCCAGGGCATTACCCACCAGATCGGGGTTGTTGCCTCCGCGGCTGTTGCGCAGGGTGGCAATTTTGTTGATGTTGACCGATAATTTAGTCGGGGCTGCCATGGCGTATGTAATGAATGAGTGAATGGGACTTCCTGTTGAATCAGGAAATCCCCTGCTGCAATTTCACCGCACTGTCGAGTCCCAGTTCCATCATGGGCAGCAGGGCTTTTTCGCGTTCGCCCGGAGAAATGGCTTCGTGGGTGGGGATGATGTCGGAAACCGTAAGCAAGGTAGCTGCCGTTTTACCGAGGTGACGGGCATTGGCAAAAAGGGCAAAGGCTTCCATCTCCACCGCAAGGCATTGATGTTTTGTGGCGACTTCAGGAATGGCCGTATCCTTTCGGTAAAAGATATCGCTGGAATGCACCGCGCAGGAACGCAGGTTCTTGCCGGTTTCAACTGCGGTTTGCCCGATAACTGTATGTGCATTGCCCTGATGCGCCAGCGATTCCTCAGCAATACCCCAGGCAAAGCGGGCAAAGGTCGACTCGCTGGCCGCCTGCTCCACATTGATCAGGTCGAATAGTCTGAGGTCGGTGGTATAAGCTCCGCAGGTACCGATCCGGATGATGCATTGTACGTCATACTGGGTGAACAGTTCATAAGAATAAATGCCGATAGAAGGACAGCCCATTCCGCTGGCGCCCACGGTGATGGTCCGGTTCTTATAGTTGCCTGTATAATAAAAAACATTGCGGGTGCTGCTCACCAGCTTCGGGGACTCCAGAAACCGTTCGGCAATGAATTTTGCCCGAAGCGGATCGCCGGGCATCAAGACTACCGGGGCGATTTCACCGGGTTGCGCGCTGATATGTATGCTCATGGATTTTTTTGAACTCCGAAGGTATTATTTTGTTATGAATAGCGACTTTTGCAGACATCCCGACAAATTTTGGATAAATCATTCAATCATTGAATCTCCGGGTTTAAAAAACTAAAAAGTATGCCTACGGCAATTCAAACCTACGATCCTGTATTACACAAGACACCTGTCGGAACCACGCTTAATTGCAAGGGCTGGATCCAGGAAGCTGCCCTGCGCATGCTTCTTAATAATCTCGACCCAGCCGTGGCTGAACGCCCCGAAGATCTTATTGTTTATGGTGGTCGGGGAAAAGCGGCCCGTAACATTCAGGCGCTGAACCAGATCATTGCCGCCCTGAAGCAACTCGAAAATGATGAGTCGCTGCTCATTCAATCAGGCAAGCCTGTTGCTATCCTAAAAACACATAAGGATGCACCCAGGGTGCTGATCAGCAACAGCCAGCTGGTACCCAACTGGGCCAACTGGAAACATTTTGATGAGCTGGAAAAGAAGGGGCTGATGATGTACGGGCAAATGACTGCAGGTTCCTGGATTTATATCGGCAGCCAGGGGATCGTGCAGGGAACCTATGAAACCTATGCCGCGGTTGCGGAAAAACACTTTGGAGGCTCGCTGAAGGGCACACTGAATGTGACCGCCGGTCTTGGTGGTATGGGAGGCGCCCAGCCACTGGCCATCACCATGAACGAAGGCGTGGCGCTGGTTGCGGAAGTGGAGGAGTGGCGCATCGACAAGCGGATCGAAACCCGTTATCTCGATCAGAAATTCACCGATATCGACGCGGCTATCGATGCCGCGCTTGAATACCGTAAATCCGGCAAGGCACTCAGCATCGGGGTTTTATGCAATGCCGTCAACCTGTTGCAGCGGATGATCGACCGCAACATCACGCCCGATACCCTTACCGATCAGACCAGTGCGCACGATCCGCTGATCGGATACATTCCGCATGCGCTGACCAATGAGCAGGCCAATGTGCTTCGTGCCCAAAATCCGGAGCAGTACATCGAAATGAGTTATGAAAGCATGCGCCTGCATGTGGCGCACATGCTTACACTCAAAGACCGCGGCGCCATCACCTTCGACTACGGAAACAATATCCGCGCAAGAGCCAAGGAGCGGGGTCTCGAAAATGCCTTCGATTTTCCGGGTTTTGTACCGGCCTATATCCGTCCGCTGTTCTGTGAAGGCAAAGGTCCGTTCCGATGGGCGGCACTTAGCGGCGACCCGGCTGACATCGCCGTTACCGATGAACTGATCATGAACATGTTTCCTGAAAACAATGGCCTGATCCGCTGGATGAACATGGCCCGAGAGCGCATTGCGTTCCAGGGATTGCCGGCACGGATTTGCTGGTTGGGTCAGGGTGAACGGGAAAAAGCCGGACTTGCCTTCAATGAACTCGTACGCACAGGAAAAGTGAAAGCGCCGATTGTGATCGGCCGCGACCATCTCGATACCGGAAGTGTGGCCAGTCCCAACCGCGAAACCGAAGCCATGCTCGACGGTAGCGATGCCGTGGCCGACTGGCCTATTCTGAATGCGCTGGTCAATACCGCCGGAGGCGCCAGTTGGGTGAGCCTGCACCATGGAGGCGGTGTGGGTATGGGCTATTCCATCCACTCGGGCATGGTGATAGTTGCCGATGGTACATCCGACGCCGAAGCCCGGCTCTCCCGAGTGCTCCGCAATGATCCGGGTATGGGTGTGATCCGTCACGCCGACGCCGGATATGATATTGCTGTGGAAACCGGTAAAAAACATGACCTGCTGCTTGCAGAAAAACTGCGCAAATAGTTAAGGTCCGAACCGACTACACTTTATTGCGCGGACCGTTTTTGTTGATAATCTGCCTAACGTCTTCAGCAATATAACTTGCTGATTCTCGTTTATTTCCGTTAATGGGTCAAGAATCCTGATAATAGTTTGTGTAAGACGCGTATTAATTTTTTAATTGATAGAGTGCTGATTTTCATTATATTCGCCTTATATTAATCATCACCCCTTAAAAATGAACAGAAATTTCTTTGCAACCCTGGCCTTATCGTTGCTTAGCGTAGCAGGCTTTTCCCAGAGTGTCGGAATCGGCACCAGTTCCCCGAACGGATCCGCCAAACTCGAAATCAGCAGTAACAATCAGGGCTTTCTGCCACCACGGATGACCGCTACGGAGCGTGATGCCATTGCCAATCCGGTTGCAGGTTTGATGGTTTACTGCACCAACTGCGGCACCAATGGTGAGATGCAGCATTACAACGGTTCGGTATGGACGAATATGATCGGTGTGATTGCCGACCAGCAGCAGGTGAAAATCTGCAACCAGGTCTGGATGATCAAAAATCTCGACGTAACCACGTACCGAAACGGGGATGCAATTCCCCAGGTAACCGATCCGGTTCAATGGGAAAACCTGACTACCGGAGCCTGGTGCTGGTACGATAATGATTCTGCTACTTATGCGGCAACATACGGAAGGTTGTACAATTGGTACGCTGTGAAAGACCCTCGCGGACTCGCTCCGCAGGGCTGGCATATTCCCTCGGACGCGGAATGGACGACGCTGACGGATTGTCTCGGTGGTGAGGATGTAGCGGGAGGAAAAATGAAAGCCGTGTCTTCTCTTTGGGCTTCAACCAATGTAGGTGCCACCAACAGCAGCGGCTTTTCCGGGCTTCCGGCGGGTCTGATCAATTTCGACGGGTCCTTCAATTCGGTTGGCTTTGCCGGTTGCTGGTGGAGCAATACGGATAGCTCTGCTACCGAGGCCTACTACCGTTATCTCTACTATTTCACGCCCGTGGCTACCCGAAGCGCCTATGTGAAGACCATCGGTCTTTCGGTCCGTTGTGTCAAAGATTAACAAGTTTACAACCTGGTTCTCCGGATTTATTCCATTGCGGCACGGGAATTGTCAGTACCTTAACCAAAAATTGCTGACCATGCGTTACCGTTCCATCCTTTTGTTGTTCATTCCTTTCCTGCTGCTGGCAGGATGTTCCTCCGGTGATGAAAAAAAAATACGGGGCAGTGTGGCTGATTTCCTGGGCGGATACAAAAAGGATTTCCGCGTTGCATCCCGCTCTTCGCTGAGCAGCGACCTCGGTGCATTGATTGACCGGGCCGTTGCTGCTGAAAAAGCCGACCGGGAGAAAGTCAGGCAAAGCGCCTATCCCACCGATAAGCCCCATCTGATCGAGGGTGATGTTTTTACCAGTCTATATGAGGGTTATGATAAGTATGAGATTGCCCGGGTGATTCAAAACGGGAATGAGGCCAGGGTGCCGGTAACATTCACCAACACGCCCTACAAGATCAGCTGGCAGGATACGGTTGTGTTGAAAAACGAAAACGGCTGGAAGATTGATGACGTCTTGTTCAATGGGAAAGACAAGCCGCGAACCTATTCGGGAACCCGCGATTTGTTGCAGTCGTTTTTGAAGGTGGCTGCGCCTTGATGGATTGGGCGATGAACCGGCAAGTAGTTCAGTTAACGCATGTGAAACCAAATGCCACGAATGCATAGATATCTACGTGGGTTTCTTCTTGTCGCGATTTTCTTCGTTACCGAAGCTGCAGCGCAATCCGACAACTTTCCCGGTACCTGGCAATTGCAGCAGTCGGGCTCCGTGCAGGGTACCTTGCGCATCGGTGAAGGAGAGAAGGGTGTGCTTTTTCCGGCTTGTCTGTATCTGAATTCCGGAAATTTCAAAGCCGCCTATACGATGCTGCTCGTGAAAAAAAGCAGCCGTGAACTCGCCGTCAGCCGAAACAAATACGCCCTCAATGAATCTCCGTTCAGTATGGGCCGTATGCCGACAGCCCTCAACGGTATTCTTGATTATGGGAGGGATAAGACCGGTCAGCCGCAACTCATACTCAAGAGGGCATTGGGTCGGATGAAACCGATGGCACTGCCCGACAGTATTTCAAGAAATTCCAATTACCGTGCGAATGCCGAGTCCCTCCGGCAGTTTTTCTCTTCGGGTGAAATTACTTTCACCAAAACAAATTCCCTGCCCTGGAGCGATTCGCTCGGGTCTATGATACTCACACCATCCGCCTCGCCTGTCTATTTCGGATTGCGCGATACGGTATTCGTCCCCACCCGTGATGCCCGCTACTCGCTCTCGGGGCCCAACAAGAACGACCTTGTTTCGGTGGCCAATAATGGGAACACCTTATTGTTCCAGCACCTGATCGGGAAAAAAACACATCAGGAAGAACTGCTGCTCGATACCGGATTGAATATCATCGTACTTTTTGCCGATAATTTTTCCAACGAAACCGCCAACAAGGGTAAGCTGGTACTGGAAGCCGGTAAAAAACGGTTCTCACTCGATTTTGCCGGACAGTACGATAGCTCGGCCACTTTCATTGCTGTAAAAGTATATTTCGGCCGCGATAAGGGAAGTGAAAGGACTTTTGCCAACTACCAGCCCGTAGACAATACACCGCTTCCTCCCGGGACCAAACGTATCGGCAGCATACTCTCCACTGCTCAGGAACTTACGTTCGCCATCTGGGACGATGCTGTGGAGGATGGGGACACCATTTCCATCAAAATCAACGGATTACCCATTGCTTCGGGATTTCCGGTAAAAAAGCATCCACAGTTCCTGACGGTTCCGCTCAAGGCGGGGCCGAATACCATCACCTTCATCGGCGAAAATCTGGGCTCCATACCGCCGAACACTTCAGTGCTCGAAATCATCGATGGGAAAAGGCGTAAATCCTTTTTTCTTGAAACCGAATTGGGGGAGCAGCGCCTGTTGAATATTTTTTACCAGGCCGGCGTCGAATAACCTGACTGTTTCATAGAGTTTGGATCAGGTAGTTCTGAATTCAGATTTCCAGCCGCTCTAAAACAAGCAGCGTCTCCAAAAACTCATTCCAGGCCGCCTGCCATTTTATTTTTGCCTTGTCGATGTTTTCACTATGATGCTTTCCCAGGGCAGGATACTTTTGAAGCAATTCCTCTGCGTCTTTCAAGATCTGATGATGCATGTCGGAGAGCTGTTTTTCAGTTTCCGTTTTTGTTTCGTTTTTCATTTGGATTCGATTTGATTTTGGTTGCTAAAGATCAATGCTTGCCTCCGTATTCAGGATGATTTCAGTCATTTTTCCTGATGATTGGAGCGGAAGGTCAATGCTTGAAAATTGCTTGCCGGATCGCTGAATATTGCCGTATAAGGGGAAAACTTTACCTTCCAAAAAAATTAGGCTATATGGGCGACAAATCACCACGTTACCGTGTCAAGGTCAACGATTTTGAGTTCGAACTCGGTCAGGAAGATGTTGCCGCTGCCGATATCATTCCGCTTTCCCCAACCGATTTTCATCTGATCAGCGAACACCGTTCCGTTACGGTAAGCCTGAAGGATGAAGATCCTGCTGCCGGCGAAATGACGCTGGAAATCGAAGGGGAAACCTATCAGGCTGTCATCGCTGATGAGCTTCATCTCCTGCTCGACCGGATGGGATACGGAGCAGCCGCTGCAAAGCAGGTGAAGGAAATCAAAGCGCCCATGCCCGGACTGGTATTGGAAGTATCGGTTGTACAGGGGCAGTCGGTCAGGCAGGGCGACCGTCTGCTGATTCTGGTTGCCATGAAAATGGAGAACAGTATTGTTATTCCCGCCGATGCGGCTATCAAGCGTATTGCCGTAAAGGCGGGACAGGCGGTGGAAAAAGGACAACTCCTCATTGAGTTGGAATAAGCGTATTATGGACTTAACTTGAAATTGCCGATATGAAAAAAATCATGGTTGCCAACCGCGGCGAAATCGCCCTTCGCATCATGCGCACGGTAAAGCGGATGGGTATTGCCACGGTTGCTGTGTATTCCGAAGCCGATCGAAGCGCTCCGCATGTGCTGTTTGCCGATGAAGCGGTCTGTCTTGGTCCGGCCGCATCTTCCGAATCCTACCTCAATGCTGCGAAAATCATCGAATGTGCACGTGCGCTGGGTGTAGATGGTATTCATCCCGGTTATGGATTCCTCAGCGAGAACGCCGATTTCGCCCAGCAGGTAAAGGATGCCGGCATAACATTTATTGGTCCCGGTCCTGAAGCCATGCGCATCATGGGATCCAAGCTCGCCGCAAAGGAATGCGTGAAGCATTATGCGATTCCCATGGTTCCGGGTATCGACAAGGCGATAACCGATAAGGAACAGGCTGTGAAAATTGCCAACGGTATCGGTTACCCTATACTGATCAAGGCATCGGCCGGGGGCGGTGGAAAAGGCATGCGTATCGTTGAAAAGGAGGCCGATATGCATGAGCAGATGGAGCGGGCAATCAGCGAAGCCACCGCTTCTTTCGGCGACGGCTCGGTATTCATTGAAAAATATGTTGCCTCGCCCCGGCATATCGAAATCCAGGTGCTGGCCGATCATTTCGGCAATACCGTACATCTGTTTGAACGGGAATGCAGCATACAGCGTAGGCATCAGAAGGTGGTGGAGGAGTCGCCCTCATCGGTGCTTACCCCCGAGCTGCGAAAGCGTATGGGCGAAGCGGCCGTACTGGTTGCCAAATCCTGTAACTATACCAGCACGGGTACGGTGGAGTTTCTGGTTGACGATCAGCTGAATTTTTATTTTCTTGAAATGAATACCCGCTTGCAGGTGGAGCATCCGGTTACGGAAATGATTACCGGTATCGATCTGGTTGAACAGCAGATCCGGATTGCAAGGGGCGAGGCGTTATCCTTCACTCAGGAGCAGATCAAAATCAACGGACATGCCCTCGAACTCCGGGTTTATGCTGAAGACCCGTTGAATAATTTTTTACCTGCCGTAGGTACGCTTGAAACCTACAAGATACCTGAGGGAGCGGGTATTCGCGTTGACGGCGGCTATGTGCAGGGAATGGATATTCCGATCTACTACGATCCCATGATTGCCAAGCTGGTGGTACATGCCTCCGACCGAAATGCTGCGATTCAGCGGATGAAGGAGGCGATCCGTGACTATGTGATCCAGGGGGTTAGTACCACACTTCCCTTCGGCACTTTCGTTTGCAATCATGAGGCGTTCACCAGCGGAGCGTTCGATACGCATTTTGTAAAAAATTATTACACCCCGGAATTACTGAAGGAACAGCAAAGGGAGGTAGCACGGCTGGCTGCCCTTGTAGCGCTGAAGCATTGGCTCGCACAACAGGAAATCACCCGGCCGGTTGTTCATGGTTCTACCGGCTGGAAACGCCGTTTGGCCTGAATTCAATACGTTCATTCAAAAACGATAACCGATCATGCATTCAAAAATCGAAGCACTGCGGAAAAAGCTGGAGGCGGGGAAAAAGGGTGGAGGTTCCGCCCGTATCGAAGCACAACACAAGAAAGGGAAACTCACGGCCCGCGAGCGGATCGACCTGTTGATGGATGCCGGCAGTTTCGAGGAGATCGGCGCTTTGGTCATACACCGTACCCGCGATTTCGGTATGGATGAGCAGGTGTTTCACGGCGACGGTGTGGTGACCGGATATGGTACGGTCAACGGTCGGCTGGTCTATGTGTTTGCCCAGGATTTCACCGTATTCGGCGGGGCGTTGTCAGAAACGCATGCCGAAAAGATCTGCAAGATCATGGATCTGGCCATGAAGACCGGTGCGCCACTGGTCGGCCTCAACGATTCCGGTGGCGCGCGCATACAGGAGGGCGTGCGTTCCCTGGGTGGCTATGCCGATATATTTTACCGCAACGTTCAGGCATCCGGGGTCATACCCCAGCTTTCAGCCATCATGGGACCCTGCGCAGGCGGTGCCGTGTATTCGCCTGCCATAACAGATTTCACTATCATGGTGGAACATACGAGTTATATGTTTGTTACCGGTCCCAATGTGGTCAAAACCGTTACCAATGAAGAAGTGAGTTCGGAAGAACTGGGAGGCGCATCAACTCATTCGGTGAAGTCGGGGGTAACGCATCTTACCGCAGCGAATGATATGGAATGCATACGGAGTATCAAGAAGTTACTATCCTACATTCCGCAGAACTGTGAAGACCTTACCCCTCGGGTTGCCTATGTTCCTGCCGTGGAGAAACGGACGGTACTCAACGGAATCATTCCCGAAAATGCCAGCCAGCCCTATGATATGCGCCGGGTGATTGAAGGGATCTGCGATACCGACAGCTTTTTTGAAGTTCATGCCCAATATGCCGAAAACATTGTGGTGGGCTTTGCACGGCTGGCGGGCCGCTCCATCGGTATCGTGGCCAATCAGCCCATGAGTCTGGCCGGAGTGCTCGATATCGATGCGTCGAAAAAGGGGGCGCGGTTCACCCGTTTCTGCGACTGCTTCAACATTCCGCTGCTGGTGCTGGTGGATGTTCCGGGCTTTTTACCGGGTACCGACCAGGAGTGGAACGGCATCCTCACCAACGCAGCCAAATTGCTTTACGCACTCAGCGAAGCCACGGTGCCTCGGGTGACCGTCATAACACGCAAGGCCTACGGCGGTGCCTACGATGTGATGAACTCCAAGCA
Organism: uncultured Ferruginibacter sp.; assembly: GCA_964655055.1. Classification (GTDB taxonomy): domain Bacteria; phylum Bacteroidota; class Bacteroidia; order Chitinophagales; family Chitinophagaceae; genus Ferruginibacter. Next base: position 5,267 of record CAZZLI010000039.1, on the reverse strand, counting down.
TATCGGCGCCGACATGAACTATGCCTGGCCCAGTGCTGAAATCGCCGTGATGGGTGCCCGGGGGGCCAGTGAGATCATCTTCAAAAAGGAAATTTCGGAGGCAGTCAATCCCGCAGAAAAGCTGAAGGAGAAAGAGACCGAGTATGCCGAAAAATTCGCAACGCCTTATCTGGCTGCCGAGCGCGGTTTTATCGATGAGGTCATTGAACCCCATATGACCCGGGAAAAACTGATCAAAGCCTTTGCCATGCTGGAAAACAAAGTGGCCAAGCGGCCAAGGAAAAAACATGGGAATATTCCGCTTTGATGAATAGAATTTTCAAACACCCTTTCAGATTTGCACCCCGCAATCAGTGGCTGGCCTCCCTGTCTGTGTTCCTGCTTTTTCTGGCTGGTTGTATGGTCAGCAAGCCTGAATATCCGGCACATTGGGCACCTGTCAGCAACGGGCTCACGGTTCAGGACCTATCCGGATTTTATCACCCCCGTCTTGCCGGTTTGCTGAACCTGTACACACCCCATCGGTTCGATTCATCCCGGTACTCATTTAATCTTTCCGTGGACATGAAGCCCTCGGTCCGCGCCCAGTTCATTTGTGAAGACAGCAGTTGCGCTTACGGCGATGACCGCATCATCGATTTGTCCCTGCCCATCGATCGCTATCGGTTCAAAGATAAATCAGGCGAACTGCTGGTAATCTTCAAGTCAATCCAGAAAGCCGGCAATCCCCTCGTCGGTCCCCAAAGGGAATATTGCCGGATCGGCAGGGCTTCCGATGGTGCACTCATTGTTCAAAAGGGAGCCTGGGCCCGGGGACTGGTTTTTTTTCTGATTCCCTTCTCGTATGATGAATATGCCTGGTACCGCATCACCCCGCATGAGTTTGAGGAAGTGAAGGCGGTGAAAAGAAAGGGGAAATGAGCGCCTTTAGTTTTTTTGGACGGGTGTTTCAATACCCGCAGGGTTCGTCCAAAGCCGGACGGCATCGCGAAAGAATGCAACCTTTTTTTTATTCGTTCAAGCTTGTTCCGTTCCACAATAAACCGATCGGCGATGACAAGTTTCCCGAGCCGGAACATTTTTTGCATTTTATGGATTTGTCCTGCCATTCGAAACGGTCCGGTTCTTTATGCGTAACCATTTCGTTGACCGTAGTGGGAACACTTTTTTTTACCCATACATAGCTTTTGCTGGCAGGATTCCAAACACTTTCACTTACAGACTTGTATGTGGTGCGTTTTTCAAACGTGTACGTGCTTTTGCCTTCCACCTTTACCCTTATTTTTTCCGTCAAGTACCCTTTTTCACAGGACGGACAATCGACCAGACGCTTTCCACAGATGCGCAAATGGGTAGGCGATTCGAAAGCACATACTTTCACATCCGTGCCCTCGAAAACGCGACCCTGATACTCCACGCGCCTGTTGTCCGTGATGGTGAAGGGCAGCTCAACCAGTTTGCCCGTATGCATGTTCAATACCGCATATTTCGACCGGTTGGCCAACAGGGCAATGGGAATGCCCAGGGCATCGCCTGCCGTGGGGCCTTCCGGAAAAATGGTATTCTCATTCACATACCCTTCCGGTATCTTGTAATTGCAGGCAACCGCCCTCATGTCCTTTTCAAAATATTCGGTGGAAACTCCCTTGCGCGTGATCTGACAGATTTTTTCCCCGATCGTCCATCCGATTTTTTCAATCTCCTCATTGACCGGCTTGCCGTTGAAGGATACGATGCGCAGCTTGCCGTCCTCCGCCTCTTCCGCTTTGATGCAGCTGAAAAAAACCATCCGGTTCCGGACCACCTTTGCATCAGGCACAACAGCATAGGGAGGATTCATTTCATGCCATTTCCCTGCAACATCTTTCATGAGCGGCCGATATTCATCCCTGTACTCGGCAAACACAAAGGGCAGATTGACGGTTTTTCCATCCTTCTCCAGGTAACTGGCCGCCCTGTCTCCCCTGGTGAACGTCAGTATGCGACCCTTCTCGGACCAGATGACGGAGCTGACCTCTTCACGGATATTTTTTCCGTCAAGCCTGGTCAGGTATTTCTTTCCGTCCCGCATTTCCTCAAGTTCAATTCCTGCAAGCAGGGCCTTTCTGTCCTTAATGACCGCCGAAGGCGGCACCATCCCGAATGGCGCCGTCATGTCGTGCCACCCGCCTGCTTCATCCCGGACCAACTGCTGGTACTCGCTCCCCAATTCCAAAACGGAAAACGGATACTCGATCCTTTTCATGGTGTTGATGTCCCAGACATGAAAAGACAAATCGCCGTATTTGCCCGCCACCAGATGGTTTTTCCCGTAAGGACGAAGCTTCTCCCGATATTCCGGGCCAATCAGCGTACGGGTCTTGTGGCTGTAAAGCCCGTATCGCGGGAACCGGCTGTCGGTCGACATGTGGAGCAAGGCCCCCATTCGGGCATCATCCACATAATCGAGCGTTGAAAGGTTTTTCTCAAACAGCAATTCGTTTGTGTTGTTGTCATAAACCGAAAAGTGGTCATCATAGCGGTTGCGCCGCTCCATGCGGAACGGTCCTTCCGTGTAACTGAACCGCACGGCAAGATCTCCCGATTTGCTCAGCAGGTTTCCATTCTTGTCATAGGTATGTCGGCTGCCATCAACATCGAACACGAAAAAAGGCATTTCCTCCTTTTTGTTCCAGACCACGCTCACCTTGGTGCCGGTAGGCTTGATGGCGACCGTTATCATGTTGTTTCGGTATTCCAAAACGCCTGCCAACCCGTTTTCCCAAAAGGCCACATACCCGTCCACCCCTGTATTTTCCAGATTGTCCCATCCCTTCCCGGATGGCCGGTTGGGATAATCTTCGTGAACCAGTTTCCATTTGCCCGCTGTCTTTACACCGAACAAAAAGCCCCCGACTTCCCGAACTGAATCATAGCCTTGCGAAAAAGAAGGCCCCGCGGGATTGGTGAGGTCGACAAACCGTTTTATGGAACCTGATGTGGCCACAATACCGTTTAAGTAGCGCTCTGGGTTTTTTTCCGATTCAGCAAACGGAACAACCGACACGGCTTTAGCCGATCTGGACTGCCTGACCGAGAGCACCTGGAACCGCTCCTGTTTTTTTGCCACAAAATAAAAACAGTTGCTATCGCTGTATTTCGAACTGTTGCCGGTGACCATGTATAGCCTGGTGTTGGATAAATAGTAGAGGGAGTCGAACTCGAAAGGCAGCAGCGGGAAGTCCTCGTTGTAAGCTCCCCAATAGCCGTCTTTTTTGGCTACATGCTTCGACAAATCAATCTTGTCGAACTCGTTTTTCCATATTCTGCCATCGCAAAACGCATATCCGTATTTTCCATCCCTGATGGTGATGAAGCCATCGCATGTCCTGCCCGACAGGCATCCGTAACGGGCACTGTCCACCCACACACGATCCCACCGGGGCTTATGCACCCATTTTTCCTTTTTGATGAGTTGCCCTTTGGAGTAAACCTCATCCATTATGGCCACGCCCCAGTTCCCGTCGTCCTCTTTCGGAAAACAGGTGATTTGTGCATGATCGGGGAGAGGAGCGAGAAGCATCAGGGAGGAAGCGGTGATAACGGAGACGATAAGGCTTTTCATTGTTGCGCGTTTTGAAGGTAACCCGGCCTTAGGGTGCGCCCTGCAGGCTATTCACAGAGTTTTTTGCAATACGCCACCGTTTCCTGCTTGTTGAATCCGCAGGATTCCTCCAGTTTCTTTTTCGCCACGGGCAGGTCATCCAGGGCGTCCGCACGCAGCGCGTAGTCATACGCTGTTTTCCCCTTGTTGTCTTTCACCCTGGGGTCGGCTCCGCGTGCAACCAGGTATTTGACCAGCCGCAGTTTCGCGCTCAACGCAGCCAGCATCAGGGGTGTTTCCCCGGAAAGGGTCTTCGCATTGATGTCGGCTCCGGCATCCAGCAGGGCCCCGCACAGTTTTTCGCAGGCATAGTACGATGCGGCCACATGCAGCGCCGTTCTTCCGGTGGCCGACCTGAGCGTGTCGGGTTTTGCCCCATTGCCCAAAAGGAAATAGGCCATCGGGTCCTCATCGTTGTTCCACCGGCAATAGGTGATCAGCAACGACCCGTAGCGGGTTTCGATATTCGGGTCTACACCCGCTTTTATCAAGGAAAGCGCCTTTGCCGTATCCCTTTCGGAAAGGGCTTTTTCAAGCGGCGTTTGTCCCCATACGGTTGGGCAAGCCAGCGCCAGCATCATCATGGTCATCGCTTTTCGAATGGTGTCATGCATGGTAATAGCATTTTATTCCTTAAAGATAACAAACCCTTCGCTTTTCCCGAAGCACTGAAACCGGCTTACGGATGTTCCGCACTTGCGGATTTTACACAAGTCTTAACACCGTTTCAGGGGCCTATTGCTGAAATTCGGCATGTGCATCCGGGTGGCAGATTTCTCGATACATCATCCATCGCGGGTTTTATAAAACGCAAGACCATGATTTACCGGAAGCGGTTCATAGGCACCCGGAATGGGACAATGGTCCTGCTGTTTTTTGTTTTGCCGGTTTTTGGCCCTGCCCAAACGGTTGCTACCGGAAGCAAAATGTCCGTTGCCGATGCCCGGAAGATGCTCGACCATCATAATGAAGCGCGGCATAGGGTGGGAGTAGCCCCGCTGCATTGGGACAGGCGTCTTGCGGCCTACGCTCAGCGCTGGGCCGAATATCTTGCCCAATCCAACCATTGTAAGCTGATGCACCGGAGCGGAAAGGACCGGGAGGGAAGCCGCTACGGCGAAAATATTTTTTGGGGAAGCTCAAAGGATGTGTACACGCCGCTCAGCGCTTCCGAATCCTGGTATTCTGAAAAAGACCTGTACAATCATGAGCGGCTTGGTTTTGACAACCACACCCTGGTCGGCCATTATACCCAGATGGTCTGGCGGAATACGCGCAGCATGGGAGCGGGCATGGCGGTTTGTCCATCCGGAGGCATCGTCGTGGTCGCCAATTATGATCCTCCGGGGAATTATATCGGGGAATTCCCTTACTGAAACCGCTGCCGTTCAGCGGGCCTCCTCGGCAGCGAAGCGGTTCATGTACAGCCATACAAAATACGCATCGGTTTTTTGCGGGTCCCGGGTCAGGTAATAGGCCAGTCGCGGATAAGCCGGGAAGTGATGCACCTCTTCGAACGCTTTTTGGAAAATGACCATCTCGACCGCGCCAAAAGAAGCGGGGGCATGATGGCGGTAATAGGCATACCCTTCCGGCAATCCATATTTGATCCGGGCCACCAGTT
>CAZZLI010000038.1:0-22231 GCA_964655055.1 uncultured Ferruginibacter sp. | reverse complement strand
AATTCAATCAATTTCAGGCTTGGTTACCGGGTCATTGAAATCACAACACCCCGTGAAATATTAAACCTAAACGAAAATGAATAAAGAAAAAAAATTCGATGCTGTACAAATGATGCGCGAAATCAGAGAAAAATTAAGCGAGAAATACAGGAGGCACCCGGACATTTTAAAAAAAGAGATGCAATCCATAAGAAAGAAATATCATCTAAAAATTGAAGGACTTAAAAAAAATTAGGATGAATACTCCCAGCCGAACCAGCGAACATCTCTTATGAACCGCCAACAACTCATACAAACCATCCGCGAGAAAAAGAGTTTCCTCTGCGTGGGGCTGGATACCGACCCCGACAAGATGCCTGTAGCGTTCCGGGACCTTCCCGATGGCATCTTCCAATTCAACCGGGCCATCATCGAGGCCACGCTCGACTGTTGCGTAGCCTACAAGATCAATACGGCTTTTTATGAAGCCTTGGGAACAAGGGGCTGGGAGGCCATGGAACAGACCGTCCGCCATATCCCTTCCACCCATTTCCGCATTGCGGATGCGAAACGCGGCGATATCGGCAACACCTCGGGCCGCTATGCAAAAGCGTTTTTCGAAACCCTGCCCTTCGATGCCGTGACCGTTGCACCCTATATGGGCGAAGACAGTATAAGGCCGTTTCTGGAATACCCGGGTAAATGGACCATCGTGCTTGGACTTACCAGCAATCCCGGAGCTGCTGATTTTGAACTGCAGACCGTTTATCATGAAGGCAAGCCCGGTCTTCGTCTATACGAAAAGGTGATTTCCACCATTGCCGGTTGGGGAACTGCCGATAACCTCATGTTTGTTGCCGGCGCAACCCAGGCATCGGCATTCACCGGCATACGCCAACTGATACCCGACCATTTCTTGCTGGTACCGGGAGTCGGATTCCAGGGGGGCAACCTGCGGGAACTCAGCCTGGCGGGCATGAACCAGGATGTCGGACTTCTGGTCAATGTTAGCCGTGCCATACAATATGCCTCATCGGATGAACATTTTGCCCGGGAGGCACGAGCTATTGCGGAACAATACCGGCATGAGATGAGCGGATTACTGGAGGGCCGCTAAGGTTTTAGGGAACAGTATTTTCGCCCATTCTGCATATTCAACTGCCGAAGGATGCAGGGCATCCGAAGCCAGACGATCGGGGTCGCCGGCGTTCAGGCGCTGCCCGGTTGTAATATCCGTGAAATCGACCCCAGCTGCCGACGCGGTATCGCGACAAAAACGATTGTAGGCATCAATCTCTTCGGAAATTTTTGCCGTATCCTTCCCTTTTGCAAAAGGCGTTAAGCCCCAGTCGGGAATACTTACCACAAATACGCGATCCTTCCTTTGTCCGGCAAAACCGATGGCCGCTGCAAGCAACCGACGAAATGAAGGAGCGAATTCCTCCACCGACTGCCCACGGTACTGGTTATTGACGCCGATCAGCAGCGTTACCAGATCATATTCTGCGGCAAAGCGGTGTCGGGCCATCAGTTGCTCCAATTCGCTGCCCGTATAACCGGTGACCGCAACGATTTCGGGCGCAGCGAGTTCAACACCTGCTTCGCGAAGCAAACCCATCAACTGATAAGGAAAACTGCGGGTGAGCAATACCTGCTCCCCGATCGTGTAGCTGTCACCCAGTGCGAGATAGGTTTTCAATCCCATTGTTTTTAAAGGTTTGAATGAGGAGCAGGGACTCAATGCCCCCCTTCTTATAGGCTGTTCTCCACCTGTGGATGCTTTGACTGCAGGCACCTACCTGCTCTATCAAACTCCGCTTTCAAATGCCTTCTTTTCCAGCCTCCTTTATAAGGATGAGCATCTTGATGCGGGTCTGAAGCATTGGAGTGGCGTTTTTGAACTGCTTACTGCGCTCATGAAGGGTTTCTTTGACCGGTATAAAAAGTACGAAAGACATAGTGATACATAATACCCGAAATATAAAATCAAATTCTGGTCCAATTATTTTTCACTTTTGCATCACGGCTCACCTATTCTTTTTTCCATCTTCAACTCACTCCATCCACAACCACAGATGCATCGATTTTCTGGACCAGCCCCTGCAAGACTTTTCCCGGACCTACCTCAGTGAATCGTCCGGCACCGTCAGCAACCATGGCTTTAACGCTCTGGGTCCAGCGAACCGGGCCGGTCAGCTGACAAATCAGGTTGGCTTTGATTTCTTCGGGATCCGTTACGGCTTTTGCCACGAAATTCTGATATACCGGACAGTTCGGCTGATGGAATACCGTAGCATCAATGGCAGCTTTCAACTCATCCTCCGCAGATTTCATCAGCGGACTGTGAAAAGCGCCCCCGACAGGCAACAACAAAGCGCGGCGGGCACCTGCGGCTTTCAATTCCACACAGGCTTTTTCCACGCCCCTGAGTGATCCGCTTATGACCAGCTGACCGGGGCAATTATAATTGGCAGCAACAACCACGTCATCGATCACACTGCATATCTGCTCCACTTTTTCATCATCCAGCGCAAGTACAGCGGCCATGGTGCCGGGTTCCACAGCACAGGCATGCTGCATGGCGCGGGCACGGATGCTGACCAGACGCAAGGCATCCTCGAAGGGAAGCGTGCCGTTGGCGACCAATGCCGAAAACTCACCCAGTGAATGTCCGGCCACCATATCGGGCCGTGCTCCGGACAAGGTGCTGAAAGCCGCTACCGAGTGGATGAAAACGGCGGGCTGTGTTACATCTGTTCGCCGCAGGGCTTCGTCGGTTCCGCTGAACATGATTTCGGAAATCGGGAAACCCAGGAACCGGTCTGCCTTCAGGAACAACTCGCGTGCTTCAGGATTAGCCTCGCAGAGTGACTTACCCATACCGCTGAACTGTGAACCCTGGCCGGGAAATATGAATGCGTGTTTCATGTTGCGAATTCTTATTTAAGGGTGAACCAGAAAGGCTTTGTAAAAAAAACAATCACCCGGTTCAATCATATTCGTACTCCATATACCCCATCAGCTTGTTGTCTTTCGAAAAGCATTTTTCAATGATCCGCAGGCCGTCGTTGTTCACATATTGCCAGACCACATAATTCCTGCTGACACCATCGTCAACCGTCACCATGCGGGTGAGCAACCCGTCTTCATCGTAATCAAATACGAAATCGGGCAGCATCTTTTTCAGTACGGGATGCATTTTGACGATATCGGTCAGCCGGCCGGCATCATTGTAAAAATAATAATAGTGGCGCCCTCCCGGTTTTCGTTCAATCTCATCGGTGACATTTCCCTTTTCATCGGTCAGGAAATCGACCAGCATCGTGTCTTTACCGTTTTTAACCACCTGCAACTGCTGCAACAGCCCGGCATCGGAATACCGGTAACCGTGAACTTCGCTGAGCTCGGTACGAAAATCATCATCCGAAGAGTGTGATGTGGTTTCAATTCGGATCAGCTTTCCGCTCCCGTCATAAAAATAGCGGGTCAGGGCTGCAGAAAATTCGGAAGTATCGCGGGTTTGCAGCAGCCTGCCCGTTGCGTCGAAACTTGCGGTAAATAGCGAGCCCGCAATGGAAGCCGATCGGATTTCCGTTTCAATGAGCGTATACCCGGCGCTGATTTTCTTCCGGCAGTAAAACCCTTCGCTGGGTGTGCCGTCGGCCTCAAAACTGTGCACGGCGATCTTGCCCACTTTTCTGGCCATGAGTTGAGCACGGTCATTCATTACGTTCCGGGTGCCGACAATATCTTTATAATAATACTGCGCCACACAGTCGGAAACCGAAAGCATGAATATACAGGCTCCCAGGAAAAAGCGAAATCTCATTGCCGGAAATTTAGGTCTGTAAATTTAGGAGAAACCGCATTTCCGGAACCGGGTTATTTTCTTCCCCTGCCGCTCTGTTCCAAGTTTGTTAATTTTACCCGAAGTCGAGATTCTGAGAGGCTCTAAACTGCCCGTTCCAGATTTGCCTTCTTTTCCAATCAACGCTAAAAGCGACTATGCACCCTGAAAAAGATTTCGGATTCAACCGCCTGGTGACCATCATGGATGAGTTGCGTGAGCGTTGTCCCTGGGACAAAAAACAAACCATCCAAAGCCTGCGTCAACTCACCATCGAGGAAACCTTCGAACTTGCCGATGCCATCACCGAATCGGACTGGAACGCCATCCGCGAGGAGCTGGGCGACATCCTGCTGCATATCGTCTTCTATGCAAAGATTGCCCGGGAGCAACAAGCCTTCACCCTGGAAGAGATGATCAACGCCATCTGTGAAAAGCTCATCAGCCGGCATCCGCACATTTACGGTGATGTACAAGTGGCTGATGAAGAGGAAGTCAAGAGAAACTGGGAGCAGCTCAAACTGCGTGAAGGAAAAAAAAGCATCCTCAGCGGCGTACCCCGTTCCTTACCCGCCACCGTCAAAGCGATGCGTCTTCAGGAAAAAGCCAAACAAGTAGGCTTTGAGTGGGAAACCCGGGCGCAGGTCTGGCAAAAAGTGAAAGAAGAGGAAAAAGAACTTGAGGAAGCGGTACAATCCGGCGATTCCGATAAAATAAGCGGCGAATTCGGCGACCTGGTCTTTTCGCTGATCAATTACGCACGGTTTTTGAACATTGACGCTGAAGATGCATTGGAGCGCACCAATAAGAAATTCATGAAACGGTTCATGGGCATCGAGGCGGAAGCGGCGGCCCAGGGCAAATCACTGGGCGGCATGAGCCTTGAAGAGATGGACGCCCTCTGGGAAACCATGAAACGCAGCGAGCAAACCTAATTTACCGCATGCCGGAGCAATCACCCCCATTAAGCGTTTTCCTTCGAAAGAACATCCACCTGCTGGTTGCCGCAGCATGGCTGGTCACGTTTTCCTTCATCATAGACAATTATTTTGCCGAAGACTCCTCGGCACGGGTCATGCAACGGCATCTTAACCGTTACATTGCCGGCTGTGAAGGCGATTTCCGGAAAACGGCTTCCAGTCCTGCATCAATGGAGAAACTTGCTCTCGGTCTTTACGGGAGTACCGAACTGGAGCAACTGGTTGGAAAAAATTATTTCTTCTTCCTCTACACCGGCAATCCCGCTCCTGAAAACCTGGTGTACTGGAATACCCAGTCGGTAGAACCCTCTACCGAATTGCTCGGGCTGAACGACACCACCGGGTTTGCCACACTGCCCAACGGACATTATGCCTGGTTCCGGAAAAAAACCGGCAGCTACACGGCAATCGCCTTGGTCCCCGTTAAATGGAATTACAGCATAACGAATGAATATCTGGTCAACACATTCGCCACCGGCCGGTTCAGCGGCAAACCTTACGAGATCAGCGGCAGTGAAACAAACTTTGCCATCAAAACCCCGGGAGGCCGCTTTCTTTTTTCACTGGTACCAACAGAGGAAGGCGGTACAGGGCACAACAATCCTTTTGCCGCTGCCCTTCGCCTTCTGGCATGCCTTGTCGTATTTTTCTTCATCCATCTTTTCGCAGCCCGGCTTGCCAAAATAAGTTTCCTCCTTTCTGTCGCAACGCTACTGACCACCCTCATACTGATGCGTTTGTTAAGCTACCGTTTCCCGGTTCCGCTTGACTTCAGGCAATATGAACTTTTCAACCCTACCGAATATGGTTCCCTGCCGGGCGTCCGCTCGCTGGGCGATTTACTGATCAACAGCGGACTTTTCCTCTGGCTGGTGCTGTTCACAAGACATTTCCTTCAGGCCAAGCAGATCATGCTTACGCAACTGGACAAACTATACCGCTGGCTGTTCATCATCACCGGAATCCTGCTGCTTCTGGGCGCTACCTATGTAACCGGACACACCATACGGTCGACGGTATCGGACCCGAAAATCTCGTTTGATGTCATCAATTTTTTCACCCTAAACAGCTACACCCTCTTCGGGTTCCTGGTACTGGGCTCTCTTTCTGTAGGCTATTTTTTCTTTTCGCAAATTGTCATTTACATCATCCAGCCGCTACTGCCGAAAAACATATTCGTTCTGCTGTTGATGATCTGTATTGCCGGACTCTCCTACCTGAGTTTCCAGACCGGCAAGGAACATGCGCTGTTCGATCTGGGCCTGCTCATCTGGCTCGTCCTGTACCTGCTGCTGCTGAACAACCGAAGGCTTTTTTTCCTGACTGAGAAAATCATATCATCGCGCCTTATTTTCTGGCTGTTCTTCTTTTCAGCAACGATATCCTTGATCATCATCACGGAGAACCGGAAACAGGAACTGGAGCGAAGGAAACGTTATGCACAGACCCTTGCGGTGAAAGCCGACCCCACCAGCGAACGGATGCTGAATTCCCTGCTGATCGATTTCAGAAACGATGCCATCGCCCCGCTATTTGAGCGGTTCAGCAATGCGGCGCAGAACCGGAAAATCAAGGACAGCCTGCTTGCGGAGAATTTCTCCGGAAATCTCAACAAATTCGAAACAAGGATCTATACCTACGATCCGGATAAGAACCCGCTTTTCAACAGCGACACCACTGAATTCCTGACGCTGGCCACCCTGCAAAAAACCCAGGGCAAGCCTACAAGTGTTGCCGGACTTTACTATTACGACGAGTCCTACGACCGGTTCACCTATATCAGCCGCAAAGACATCACCGACAGCAGCGGCAAGAAACTGGGCTATCTTTTCATTCTGGCCAGCCCGAAAAAACTGAAAAGCGATGCCCTCTATCCTGAGCTCTTCCTCAAGGGATACAACAATTCGATAGAAAACTCGCCGGTTTATTCCTATGCGGTTTACAACAAACTCAGGCTGGTCAGGATACACAACGATTATGCCTTCCCCTACAAGCTTCGCCCCCAGCAGATTCCAGCTGCCGATCAAACCCTTACCAACAACAACGGTTATGAGGAACTCTGGCTGAAAGCCGACTCAGGAAAAGTGGTCGTCATCGCCAAAAAGAACAACAACCTGCTGCAGGGCATCACCCTGTTCTCCTATCTGTTTTGCTCCTTCCTGCTGGTGACGGGCTTGTTCTGGCTGTTGTCGGCCTTGTTACGCAGCGGGCTTCACCCCCGGGCATTAGGGCAGCTGTTCAACCTGAGTATCCGCAACCAGGTGCACGGCGCCATCATTTTTTTAGGACTCCTCGCCTTTCTGCTGCTTGGAGCGGCCACCGTCCTCTTCTTTGTGGACCGGTATCAGAACAACAATCGTGAAAAACTCAGCCGAACCATTCAGGTGATGCAGAACGAGCTCCGCAGTTCAGTAAGCAATCTGGCCGTATTCGATGATGTCATCAGGATATACGACCTGGGCTATAAGGAAAATCTGGAGCAGACCGTAAGCCGGATCGCCGAACTGCATGGTGTTGATGTGAACATCTACGACCTCGACGGCAATCTGAAAGTCTCATCGTTGCAACTGCCCTACAACAAGGGTATCATCGGCAACCGCATCGAACCCCGGGCATACTACCATCTCCGCATCCTCAACGAAATCCAGTACTTCGCCCGGGAAAGCATCGGCCGGCTGAATTACCTGAGCAACTATGTGCCCATCATCGACGACGAGGGTAAACCCTATGCGTACCTGCAGATTCCCTATTTCACATCGCAAACGCGTATGCGGCAGGAAATCTCCAACTTCCTGGTGGCCATTATCAATATCAACGCCTTCATCTTCCTGATAGCGGGTGTGGTGGCCTTGTTCATCGCCAACCGGATCACCGAATCGTTCACGTTCATCAGCAACAAGATGAAGGAAGTGAATCTGGGAGCCCGCAACGAAGCCATCGTGTGGAACCGCAACGATGAAATCCATGAACTGGTTCAGGAATACAATACCATGCTGGGCAAGCTGGAGGAAAGTGCTACCACACTTGCCCGAAGCGAGCGCGAAGGGGCCTGGCGTGAAATGGCTCGGCAGGTGGCCCATGAAATCAAGAACCCGCTTACACCCATGAAACTGAACCTGCAGCATCTGCAAAAAGCCATCGAAAACGATAACGCTGATGTGCGGGAACTTACCCGAAAAGTATCAGCTACCCTCGTGGAACAAATCGATCACCTGAGCCAGATTGCCGGTGACTTCTCGCGGTTCGCCAGTATCGATATGGCCCGTAGTGAAGATGTCGATCTCGGCGAAGCGCTTGACATGCTGGTACAACTGCATCGCATGCACGGGGATGTTACCATCATCCAATCGGGACCGCCCGGACCGGTTCTCATTTCAGCCGACAAGACCTATATCAACCGGCTCTTCACCAACCTGCTGCAAAACGCACTACAAGCCATACCTTCAGGACGCAAGGGCATTATCGAAGTGAAAACTCAACTGGAACCCGTTGCTGTGGTTGTGACCATCAGCGACAACGGATGCGGCATTCCCGCAGACAGACAAGACAAGATCTTCACCCCCAACTTCACCACCAAAACATCGGGAACCGGCCTTGGCCTGGCGATGTGCAAGGGCATCGTAGAACAGTTAAAGGGAACTATAGGGTTCACAACAGAGGAAAATGTAGGAACCTCCTTCCGGGTAATGCTCCCGCTGAAAAAAACCGAACATCAGAATGCGGGTTGAAACCAGCAAATGGCTGAAAATCATACATTCAGGATGAAGACAGGAATATCCAACTGGTGACGAACGGTGTTTATGGTTTCCCCATGGATGAAATCGCGGATACCTGTATGACGATGCGCACCGGCAACCAGCAGGTCGGCTCCGGCCTCAAGAACAATGCGTGTGATTTCGGCAGAACGTGATTTATACCCAAGATATCCGCGTGCACGGATTCCCTGCGTATTGAGCTGCTCCACATAGAAATCCATCCGCTGCCTATCCTGACGGGTTTCATAATCGCCGCTCTCCTGGTTCAGCAATGCGGCACTTGCACTTTCCACCACATGAATCAGGTGGTAGGTGGTATCCGTATCACCGAGGCCCAGAGCGGCTGCAATCAGCTTCTCATCGTTGGCCGAAAAGTCGAGGGCAATGGCGATCTGCCGGTACTGCGTTTTGCCGAATGGCCTGAAGGGTTCGATGTCGGGATGGATACCCACCAACTCCTCCTTTTTTGCCGGACCGATAAGTGGATGGATGATGATATACAGCAGCACAGCGCCGAAAAATATACAGGTCAGTATGATGATAGCCCTTGCCGGAATATTCGCCGATTGCAAGACAGGCATGATTTCATTGATAAGCATCTTGCCGTTCAGTGAAATCAACACGGCGGCAATCAGCCAGGCGAAGAGTTTTGTCCATGTACCGATCACAAAGGAGCCCATCTTGTTCTTATCACTTACAAAATGGATGAGCGGAATGATGGCGAAGCCAAGTTGAAGGCTCAAGAGCACCTGACTGAAAACCAGCAAATCATCCACTTCATCTTCGCCATAGAGGACGATCACCACAAGAGCGGGTATAATCGCCAAAAGACGTGTAATCAATCTTCTGAGAATGGGGTTGATGCGCAGCCGCAGATAGCCTTCCATCACAATCTGCCCGGCGAGGGTTCCGGTAATGGTACTGCTCTGGCCTGCGGCAATCAGGGCTATGGCAAACAGTTTTGGTGCAAGCGTATTACCCAGCAAGGGTTCGAGCAAGCGATGGGCCTCGCGGATTTCGCCGACATGCGCATTGCCGGTTTTGAAGAACACCGTGGCCGCAAGTACCAGGATGGCCATATTGACCAGGAAGGCGATGTTAAGGGCGATGGTGCTGTCAATCAGGTTGAAGCGGATCGCCCTTCGGATGGCCTGATCCGTCCGTTCGATTTTACGGGTCTGAACGAGTGCGGAATGCAGGTAGAGGTTATGGGGCATTACCGTGGCGCCGATAATGCCGATGGCGATGTAGAGTGCGGCATCGTTTTCGAGATGCGGGATAAAACCGGCGGCCACTTCACCCAGGTCAGGTCGGGCGAATATGATTTCAACAAGGAATGAGATTGCCACTACAGCCACGAGTCCGATGATGAAGGCCTCCATTTTACGGATACCCAGGCGTTGCAGATAGAGGAGCAGAAAGGTATCCGCAACCGTGATCACAACGCCCCAGGTGAGTGAGAGACCGAAAAGCAGTTGGATGCCGATGGCCATGCCCAAAACTTCGGCCAGGTCGGTTGCCGCAATGGCCAGTTCGGCAAGACCATACAGGATATAGTTGACCGATTTCGGGTAGGCTTCATGGTTAGCCTGGGCAAGGTCTTTGCCGCGAACGATGCCCAGGCGGGCCGAAAGGCTCTGCAGCAGGATGGCCATAAGGTTACTCATCAGCAAGACCCAGATGAGCGCGTAACCGAAACGGCTGCCCCCTTGCAGGTCTGTAGCCCAGTTACCCGGATCCATATAACCCACGCTTACCAGGTAGGCCGGGCCCAGAAAACTGAACAGCCGGCGCCAGCGGTTGCTGCGGGGCATGGTGGTATCCACCGAATGGTGCACTTCACTAAGCGAGTGGTCGTCGTTATGACGCATGGCTGATGGCTGCAGGATTTTTTATACCCACTGAATTTATAATTTAGGCAAACCTAATTTATTTTGATGGAGTATCAAAATTCCTGAACAATGATTTCAGTTTTCACCCCCCTTCCACTGACAGGATCAAGCTGTTTAATGGTTATCCCTCCCCATTCAGATGCGGTTGATCAGAAATCCGACCTACCAAAATCAACTGTGTATGATTTACACAATATTTGCCCGTTTTTGGCCGATTCCGGGTAAAAAACGCTTAATATTGCACGTTCAAACGCCCGTCCTTTTATGAGTTTCAGCAATTTCAAGGTACCCTATGCGGTCAATGAAAACTACAGCAAACGAGTGGCCTACTTCTCGATGGAGTTCGCCATCCACCAGCCCCTGAAAATTTACAGCGGCGGTCTGGGCTTCCTCTCGGGTTCACACATGCGCAGCGCCTATCAGCTGCGGCAGAACCTGGTTGGTATCGGCATCCTGTGGAAATACGGCTACTATGACCAGGCCCGCAATGCCGATCAGACTCTGCAGGTGCAGTGGAACGAAAAGATTTACAATTTCCTGGAGGATACGGGCATCAAATTCCAGATCCATATCCACGACCACCCCATCTGGGTGAAGGCCTGGTACCTCAATCCGGCCACGTTCGGCAGTGCTCCCCTGTTCCTGCTGAGCACGGACCTGCCAGAAAACGATTACGTGACTCAAACCATCACCCACCGGCTATACGACGGTAATGTGGCTACCAAAGTAGCCCAGTTCATCCTGCTGGGCGTGGGCGGGGCCAAACTGCTGGATGAGCTGAACTTCAATCCCGAAGTTTACCACCTCAACGAGGCGCATGGCATAAGTGCCGCCTTCTACCTGCACGGAAAATTTGGAAGCCTTGAGGAAGTGCGGAAACGGCTTGTGTTCACCACCCATACCCCGGAAGAAGCCGGCAACGAGAAGCATGATATCTATCTCTGCCAGAAGATGAGCTATTTCTGCGGCATGCCGCTTGAAGAGGTTCGGAAACTGACCGGCATCGAAGACGATGCGTTCAACCATTCGCTGGCCGCCCTGCGTTTCGCACGGATCGCCAACGGCGTGTCGCAGCTGCACGGTGAAGTCAGCCGCAAGATGTGGGGAAAATATGAAGGCATCTGCCCCATCAAAGCCATCACCAATGCGCAGAACTGGAATTACTGGGCCGACAAACAGCTTTATAAAGCCAAATCTGAAAATAACGAAGTCTGGTTCGACGACCGCAAGCGATTCCTCAAAAAGCGTGCGCTCGATCTTGTCGCCGACCAGACGGGCAAACTGCTCGATCCGGATGTGCTCACCATCGTCTGGGCCCGCCGCTTTGCCGGTTACAAGCGCGCCGAATTGCTGACACGCGACAACAAACGCTTTGAAGCCCTCATCAACCATCCCAAATATCCGGTACAGATCATCTGGGCGGGCAAACCTTATCCGCTCGACTACCCGGCTATAAATGATTTCAACCACCTGGTGCATTTAAGCAAACAGTACCGAAATGTGGCGGTCTGCATCGGCTATGAACTCGCCCTCAGCAAACGACTCAAGCAGGCGGCCGATGTCTGGCTCAACAACCCGCGCGTACCCCGGGAAGCAAGCGGCACCAGCGGTATGACCGCAGCCATGAACGGCGCCGTGAATTTCAGCACCCACGACGGATGGATCTGTGAATTCATCAACAACGGCAACAACGGATTCGTTGTACCTCCGGTCGATTACGAGAACATGCATGTGCATGACCAGGATGAGTACGATCTCGACCAGCTCTATACCCTGCTCGAAAACCAGATCGTACCGCTTTACTATAATGACAAGGATACCTGGAGAAACATCATCCAGAACGGCATGAACGACGTGCAGGTGCAGTTCGACAGCAACCGGATGGCCGAAGAATACTACGAGCAGATGTACAAATAATGCGTACGATTACCGCTCCGAAAACGTGGTGATGGTCATGGTCTGGTTGTGGAGCTCACAACGGGCATTGGGTGAAAAGGGGGATATCTCTCCGTAAGAATAAAAGCCGGCCATCAGCGGTTTGTTTCTGAACGTATCGGCCACGGCAGCCACTTCCTCATCCACCCGTTTATCGAGAATCAGTTTCCTTCCCACGCAGCTGATCAGCAGGGCGAGTTGCGCATCGGGACGTTCGTTTTCAAAAACGGTATCGCGTGCAGCATTTCCGGCAGCATCCACCAGCCGGTCGAAGTTGGCTTTCATAAACCGTACTTTGGCGCCTTTGGGCACATCCCCGGCAAAAGTCATGGAAGCCTCATCATTGTTGATACTCAGAATAGTCCGCACCAGCGGCTTATCGCTTCCGGGGAGAATCATGGACAGCGGGAAAAGCAGGGCCGATCCCGGAAGATCCTTCGCATAATCGCCCAGATATTTCTTGTACATCCCAAGCGCATTCTGTCCGTCGATTTCATAAAGCACGTTGGACGAGGACCGGGTGATTTCACGTTCCGGTCCGAACACATCCCAGCCACCCATGGAGCCATGGCCTATTACAATATCCTTTCCGTAAAAGCCCACCGCCACAATATTGCCTGAACAGGCATGGCCGTTAAGCCCTACAAGCGTCGATTCAAAGCGGGCGGCATCACCGGCCAATCCGCCGGTTACCGGAACCTCATGTTTGATCAGTTCATTGATGCCCCGAACCAGTTCGCTGCCGTTCACCAAAGCCCCGTCGGAGATCACAAGTATATAGGCAAGATCCTGCCGGTCGAGTTTTTCAACCAGGGCCTTACCGGCACTGAAACTGTCGGGGTAGTCGGCAATCGCCACCGAAACGGCCTGCACGCGCGACTTCTCAAAGGAAAGCGCTGAAATCGAAACCGTCTGATCGAAAACCGTATCGTCATAGATTTCGCCGCTGGTGGAGCAGGTCACAATCACCGCATCGGGATATTGCTTCCGCAATTCCGGATAAAAAGCGGAATCCGCCAGCAGTGACTTCTCGCCAAAACCCAAGACTAGCTGCACGTTACGCGGTTCGATTTTTTCACTTCGGGGGTGCGTTTCAAATTGTTTATTCCTGAAGAGGGAGAGACTTGCTTTCATAACTTTTGATTTTCGATTTTCATTTAAAGGTCGCTTACCGAAGTTCATGACCGTAGAACAGGGAACAGCCTGGTTGTTTTCCAACTAAGACGGGGCCCGGTCATGCTCAGGATCGGGTATTCGATCACGTACCCTGAAATAGAGCTATCCCAATGTAGTTAAAAATCCGGATTTATTCAGAAACAATAGGCAAGAGAAGATATGCCATCAGGTCATCCGGTAATCGTACCGGATGGCTCGTACAGCCTGATCCATCACCTGTTCGATACGCTGCAGCAATCCGCCCATGCGTTCGGTGCCTTCGCCGCTTTTTCCGATGGTTTCCATATCGCGTATGGCTCCCTTAATTGCTTTGATGCCCAGATTGTCGATGGTGGGCTTGATCTTATGTGCCAGTTCACCCATGCGTTGCCAGTCGGACTGATTGAAGTGTGAGCGCATTTCGGTGAGGTGATGCGGGGTCTGTTCCACAAAAATGCCCAGCATTTTACGGATAAAGGCCTCATTGCCCCTGCTGATTTCGTGGATCATCGAGATGTCGTAGCTGGGGTCGGGTGTCGGGTTTGGTTTTGGGTTTTCCATGGGAAGGGATTATGGCAGGATCAGGGATTCAGGTGACTTGTAACAAGATCCATCAGCGCCTCGGCCCTGTAAGGCTTGGCCAGGAAAGCATTCATGCCGGCAGCAAGGCAACGGTGGATATTTCCGGACACAACATCGGCGCTCAGGGCGATCACCGGAAGCGATGTACCCAACTGACGGCGGATGATGCGTGTGGCATCTATGCCGTCCATCACCGGCATCTGCACATCCATCAATACCATATCGAAAGCATGCTCGCCAAGCCGTTCTACCGCTTCAGCCCCGTTAGCCGCCTCCACAATGATGGCGCCATAAGGCCGCAGGATTTCAGCAGCGAGGAGCCGGTTGAGCTCGTTGTCATCCACCACAAGGATGCGCTTGTCCGAAAGCAACTGAAAAAGCCGGTTGAATACGGGAACTCCACGATCTGCCTGACCTTCCGCCGGTGCTACCGGAATGGTGAATGAAAGCCGGGTTCCCCCCGCTCCTACCTGCCGCACCGTAACGGTTGCGTTGATGGATGTGGCAGCGCTTTGAGTTTCTCCGATGCCGGATTGATTTTTTTTCATGACCGGGTTTTAAGTCTGTGTATCCTGTTTTTGCCAATAGCTTTTATCAGATCACAATTTCTTTCTGCTGGATCATCTTATAAATGGTTGACTTGCCGATATCCAGTTTGTCGGCTACGGCCAGTACATCGTCATCATATTTCTTGAGGAAATGCCGGATGATGTCGCAGGTGTATTGCCGCAGGGTCTTTTGTTCGGAACTGAAAAGGTCTTCATCGCGTGTAGCGGTCAACGTGATATCCTCGGCCTGAATCTCGCGGTCGTTGGCCATCACGGCGGCAAGGTCGATCATTGCCTTGAGCTCCCGGATATTACCCGGAAAATGGTAGCGCAACAGCTTGTCCCGGGCTTCAGCCGAAAGGGTCATCGCCGGCAGCTTATTTTCCTTGGTGAATTCATCGAGAAAATGCTTGGCCAGAATCAGCACATCGTTTCCGCGCTCTCGCAGCGGGGGCAATTCAATGGGTAACCCCATCACCCGGTAATAGAGGTCTTCGCGGAAATTACCCTTCTTCACTTCATCGGCCAGGTTCTTATGCGTGGCTACCAGCAGCCTGATATCGAGTTTCACTTTTTCGTTACCGCCTACCCGTGTCACTTCCCGCTCCTGGAGTACGCGCAGCAGCTTGCTTTGTACACTGAGGTCGAGTTCGGCGATCTCATCAAGAAAGATCGTACCCCCGTTAGCTTCTTCAAATTTTCCGGGCTTCCTGGCGATCGCACCGGTGAATGCGCCTTTTTCATGACCAAAGAGTTCGCTCTCCACCAGTTCGCGCGGTATGGCCGCCATATTGACAGCTACAAAGGGCTTGCCCTTTCGGGGGCTGTTGTAATGGATGGCTTTGGCCACCACTTCCTTGCCGGTTCCGGTTTCACCGGTAATGGACACATTGATGTTGGTCTTGGTAGCTTTCTCCATCAGGGCGAAGATCTTCTGCAGTTGGGAGCTCTGCCCTTTCAGGCTTTTTTCAAAGGCGAACTTCTGCCCCAGTTCTTCGCGCAACTGTTCGACCTCACGGGTCAGCTTGCTCATCTTACGGATCCGGATGACGGCATTCCAGAGCAGGTCCTTGGTGTTGTCGTCCTTGATGATGTAGTCGGTAACCCCCATCTTGAGCAGGTTCACGGCCACGGCAATATCTTCCTGGCCGCTGATGATGACAACGGGAATATGTTCATCCACTTCACGGATCTTCTGGTAGAGTTTGTCGCCCGTATAATCGGGCAGTGAAAAGTCTACCGTGATGAGGTCGGGTTTTTTGTGCAGGTTGGCCAGGCATTCCTTACCCGAGGTAAAGCGGGTGATGGCGTAATCTTCGTTGAGGGAAAGATGGTACTCGAGGATCTCGCCGTACCAGGCATCGTCTTCCACGATAAAAATCTTGTAAGGACCCATATGAGTGGTTTTTCAGCAGGACAGATTTTGGGTGAACCTTACTCGAAACGAATCCACAAAAAAAAAATTGTCCGGAATCGGGAAGAATTCCATGAAAAACAAATTTTCCGAAGAGCGTTGTTGTTTATTGAGATGGACCAATCTCAACATTGAACCTGCTACGAGTGAACTTTTAGCAGCTCAACGTATCAATCAGGATTTACAGGAATTCAGGAATATATTGATGCGCAACAAGGCAGGTCAATTTCACATGAGGTTGCCTGTGAAGCCAGGGCTTGAAACCTATAATACCTGTTGGATAGCTGAAATGGGCCGATTTCCTTGTTCCAAACAGGAACCAGATCGGCATTGAATGGCAAATTTTTCAGGCTGATTAATCCATCACAGTCATATCATCAGGTGACTCCTTCTCAGAGAAACGAATACATATCCTAATGAAAATAATGCCGGCAGCGTGTTTTTTAATCCGAAGGGTGAAATAAGCGGTTTTTCAACACTAGGCACCCAAAACGGTACTTCAACGGCAGGAGTTGCTGCGCTGGCTCCAAAGTCCGGAACGCATGGCGCTGTTCAGATCTCTTTCCAAAATAGATATAATCAGACCCGTGCTTCTGATCCAATACGCAAACCTTTTAGCCGGATTTTTGTTTCAAAGGAAACTTTTCTGAATGGCAAACTATCTGATTGCAGGTGGCTCATCGGGCATCGGCGAAGCGCTTTGCAACCTGCTGGCGGAAGAAGGTCATAATTTGCACGCTACTTATAATAAAACACCAAAAGAAAATACCCCGCAGATCACCTACCACCCGTGGAATGCATTGAACGACCCTTTCCCTTTGGAAGTTCTCCCGGCATCGCTCGACGGGCTGGTTTACTGCCCGGGTAGCATCAACCTGAAACCCTTTTCCCGCATCAAACCCGAAGATTTCCAGCAAGATTTCAATCTACAGGTAGGCGGAGCCGTCAGACTGATCCAGCATGTATTGCCGCTCTTAAAGCATGCAAATCCTTCATCGATTGTGATGTTCTCTACCGTAGCCGTGCAAAAAGGGTTGCCTTTCCATAGCCAGGTCTCGGCTTCCAAAGGCGCGATCGAAGGATTGACCCGTGCGCTGGCTGCGGAGTTCGCGCCCTCGATCCGGGTCAACTGCATAGCCCCATCGCTGACCGATACCCCACTGGCAGCATCCCTGCTGAATACCGACCAAAAGAAAGAAGCCAATGCGCAACGACATCCCCTGAAGCGTGTGGGAAAACCGCGCGACCTGGCAGAAATGGCCGCCTTCCTGCTCTCGCCCAAAAGCAGCTGGATCACGGGACAAGTGATCGGCGTGGACGGTGGCATGGGAAGCCTGGGCAGCTGATCAACCCGAAAAAGTACCGCAAAAAATATAGCAAGACCATGCCCCACCAAATCGAAAACCTGAAAGCCGCCATTGAACCCCTCCGGCAGCAAATCACCCAGCATCCCCTTTACCGGAATATCCGGAAACCCGAAGACCTGCGCTTGTTCATGCAGTGCCATGTTTATGCTGTGTGGGACTTCATGAGCCTGCTGAAATCCCTCCAAAAAAACCTCACCTGTGTTCAGGTGCCCTGGTTTCCCAAACAGACAGCCGATGCGGGATTCCTGATCAATGAAATCGTAACCGGCGAAGAAACCGATCTGGACCGCCACGGCAGACGGAAAAGCCATTTTGAGATGTACCTGGACGCCATGGAAGAGGCCGGCGCCGACACCAGCTCGATATACCGGTTCACCGAAGCCCTTAAATCGGGCGCTTCGCTGAATGAGGCCTTTGATAAGGCGGACACGCCCCAGGCCGCACGAGACTTCGTACAGTACACCTTCGACATCGTGCGCAGCGGAAAGGCGCATCTGCAGGCGGCCGTATTCACCTTCGGACGTGAAGACCTGATTGCCGACATGTTCTTAGCCCTGATCCGCGACCTGGAAAAGGAATATGCCCTGAATATGGATTCATTCCGTTATTATCTGGAGCGCCATATAGAAGTAGACGGAGGACACCACAGCCAGCTGGCACTTGAAATGACGACCTCCTTATGCGGAAGCGAGATATTGAAATGGCAGGAGGCCCGGGAAGCTTCGCTGAGGGCTCTGGAAAAGCGCGTCGGCCTTTGGAACGGCGTGCTGGACGAAATTGGCCGCATCCGCCAACAGTCGGCACAAGCTGCAGAAATGCAACAGGCATGAGTACCCGAAAAACGAACCCGGAAACCACTGCACCAAAAAACGAGAACCCAATCATGCTGCTGACTACCGACGACATCCTGCGCATGGAGCAACGCTACCGCACCACCTTCATCAACTCACTGAGCGGATTCCATCCGGTGGTGCTGGTGGGAAGCCGCTCTGCTGCCGGAAAGAGCCATCTGGCCACCTTCAACTCGCTGGTGCATATCGGAGCTAATCCGCCGTTGTTCGGACTCATCAGCCGGCCCGACACCGTAAAAAAACAAACGCTCACCAATATCCGCGAGACGGGCGTGTACAGTATCAATTTTTTAAGCACCGATCATATCGGCTCTATACACCAGGCAGCAGCGCGTTTTGATGATGCGGCAGACAAATTCCTGGAAACAGGACTCACCGAATGCACCCTAGCCAGTTCGGACCTGCCTTTTGTTGAAGAGGCTGTAATCAAAATCGGCATGCACTGCGAAAACATCATTCCCATTCCGGTAAATGGTACCTGGCTTATTGTAGGGGGCATTTCCGAAATCGAAATCCGTAGAGAAATCATCGCACCTGACGGCTTTGTGCGGATGCATGAAGAAAAAATCGCCGCATGTGCCGGGCTGGATGCCTATTATGCAACCAACCCGATTAACCGATTTGCTTACCCCAAACCCGGGCAACCGGCAACACCTATCGAATAAGATGCCAACTTTCTTGCTTATCGCCGCTTCACCTTACAACACCTGCAGATGAGTATTCGTAAACGCCCCTGGAATCGGGTGGACATGCCCGTTTATTCCATCAGCTCACAACAGGGCAATGAAGCGAATATGAACATCATCTCCTACGTAACTCCGGTAAGCATGCAACCGAAGCGGATACTCTGCTGCATCTACAAGGGCACAAAAACGCTTGAACTGGTAGAAAAAAAACCTGTATTCATTCTGCAACTGCTCGACGATACCCAACACAACCTGGTGCGCCTGCTGGGAAAACAAAGCGGTTTCAAAACAAACAAGTTGCAACTGCTGCGCAAAAGAAATCTGCTGGAGGAATGGCAGGGATTTCCGGTGCTGAAGCAAGCGCTGGCTTTGCTGGAACTTAAAGCAGTCAACCGGTTCGACGGGGGCGACCATATCGGTTTCATATGCGACGTACTTTCGTACCGAAATATACGGGAAGGCCAACCCCTCACACTTAACCGTCTAAAAGTTCTTCAGATCATCCGTTCCTGACCCGATGCCGTTGTCCGCCGGGCTGAATCGCCAGGAGCTGAAATAAATCCCGTTTTTTAAAATTACCTTTGAGCCTTAGCAAAACGATACGCTTGTATGTGGCTTGATAACATCCTTCAGACCATCGGCAATACGCCCCTGATCAAAATCAACAAGATCACCCGCGACCTGCCCTGCACCGTGCTGGCGAAAGTGGAGTACTTCAATCCGGGCAACAGCATCAAGGACCGTATGGCGCTGAAGATGCTGGAAGTGGCCGAGCAGGAAGGAAAAATCAAGCCGGGCGGCACCATCATTGAAGGTACCAGCGGCAACACCGGCATGGGACTGGCACTCGCAGCCTGTGTGAAAGGCTACAAGTGCATCTTCACGACAACCGACAAGCAATCGAAGGAAAAAGTGGATATCCTCAAGGCTGTGGGTGCGGAAGTAATCGTATGCCCGACCAACGTGGAACCCGAAGATCCACGCAGCTACTACAGTGTCAGCAAACGACTGTCGACCGAGGTTCCCAACAGCTGGTATGTGAACCAGTACGACAACCTGGCCAACCGGCTGGCCCACTACGAACAAACCGGCCCCGAAATCTGGGAACAGACCGAAGGCAAAGTGACGCATCTGGTTGTGGCCACGGGAACGGGAGGAACAATCGTGGGTACCGGAAAATATCTGAAAGAAAAAAACCCGGACATCAAGGTATGGGCGATTGACAGCTACGGCAGCCTGCTCAAGAAATATTTCGAAACCGGAGAGATCGACCAGAATGAAGTATATCCCTATATAAGTGAAGGGTTCGGTGAGGACTTTGTTCCGCAGAACTATGACATGCGCTATATCGACGCCTTCACCAAGGTTACCGATCGTGACGGTGCAGTCATGGCCCGCCGCATCGCCAAAGAAGAGGGCATTTTCATCGGGTACAGTTGCGGCAGCTGCCTGCAGGGACTGATGCAGATGAAGGATCAACTGAAAAAAGACGACGTAGTGGTATGCATCTTCCACGACCACGGCAGCCGTTATGTGGGAAAGATCTACAACGACCAGTGGATGATGGAACGCGGATTCATGGATGTAAAAACCTTCAAGGACATCATCAACGGCCGCGGTGTGCAAAAGCTGATTACCCTTTCACCCGAACACACCGTTTCCGATGCCATTGGTCTGATGAAGAAATATGACATTGAAAACATTCCTGTCATTCAGGATGGCAAGAACATTGGCGCGGTTTCGGAAAGCGGCCTCTTCGACAAGATGCTTGGTGATTCCGGAATCAAATCACGCTCCGTTGCCGAAGTCATCGAAAAGCCTTACCCTGTAGTGGCTTTCGACACACCGGTGGAACGGCTCAGCAGCCTGATCAACAAGGAAAACGGGGCCCTGCTCAGCCGCGATGATTCCGGAGCCTATCAGATCGTCACCAAGTACGATATCATCCAGAGTCTGAGCAAATAAGCCTTTATAAAGTCTACTGCCAACTTCAGCCATCCAGGTTGCAAGTGCCTGTGCATCAATGGTATACCGAAAATTATCGTAATCTTACTACACGCTTTTGGCAGGTCTTCGTGCTTCTACGTCCGTAATTCTACCGAACATTGCGTATATGATGAAGGGATAAAAAAGAGAAAAGGTACCCGGTAGTCTGAATTGAGAAAGCGTGATTTTTGTGTTGAAGTTGATTGGTTAAGAAACTAATTCGAATCTTATCCAACATCCTGACTAAAACCGGCTCCAGACATCCTTTAAAAAAACCAATTATCCAGACTTAGTCCATAATCAGTCAACTTCATTTTTTCCAGCGAAGCTGTAACTCCCTCGATCCGTCCCCCCCGAAAGCAATCCCCTCAACTTGTTCCCTGTTTAAACAAACAGCGCCCGTTTTATCAACCATCCGGAAAAGCCGGCCCCAAGGCCCAGGCATCCAATCCTAACAAAACCGAATCGCAACATTACGGGCAAGCCCTGTTCCGATCAAGATGATTTGGCCGGTTCCCTTCCGAGGCAATCCTAAAAATTTGCTTGCTCGTAACCATGTGTTTCAAAAACTTCCGCGGTCGTGCGGAAGTTTTTTTTTATTTTTTTCGGACAACAAAAAAAACCGCAGCAGGAACCGCTTCGCTTCCAACGAGTTGTAAAGACACTGTTTTCCGGTATGGTATGATAAGCAGTGACCGGTATGGATTTCGCATACTAAAGCTGCAGAGCCCGCGTTATCAAAAGGCAGACCATCCAATCCTTTAAACAAAAAGCAAGATTCCTATTGAAAACCGGTCGCAAATCCAATACCTGTTAAGATCCAGACTAAAGCCCAGTTCCATGTTTCGGGCGAAATCCTGAAACAGAAAAACCACAACACTGAAAACCGGAAGCTTTATGTTTCCGTAGAGGAAAACCCCTCTCAAAAAAATTTAACGATCCGGGGAACACGTTATAAAACCGTTCCGCAAAACACTCTCACGGTTGAAAACATCGTGGGAGTTTTTGCTTTTATACGCCAGTGAATTAGCTGTTCCGCCCATAATTTTCCTGTACAATTCCTTCATGATGGCTGTCTGGCAGCTAATAAGTTAATACGACACAGAC
The DNA here is from genome assembly GCA_964655055.1 of uncultured Ferruginibacter sp. Lineage (GTDB taxonomy): Bacteria > Bacteroidota > Bacteroidia > Chitinophagales > Chitinophagaceae > Ferruginibacter. Next base: position 147 of record CAZZLI010000038.1, on the reverse strand, counting down.
ATCCAATCGGTATCAGACCCTCCCGCTACCCTGCTGCGATGGCGGTTTCTTCAGCCATCCGGTCAAAAAAAGTAAAACCCACTCGTAATTCTACGAAGCCCCGTGTAAAAACCATAGCCCTAAAAAAGAGCAATAATGCGCTATTTT
>CAZZLI010000037.1:17258-22805 GCA_964655055.1 uncultured Ferruginibacter sp. | reverse complement strand
TGTGATAGCTGTTTGGGCCAATATTATTGGTCCATTACAGATATCCAATCGGTATTACCTGAACACCTGATAACTATTTGGGAAGTCTGTAAATTTTTGGGAAACTGGAGAAGACCAATAGGGTGAAGGGAATCTGGGATTAATTTCTATAAAAGGGTAAGGGTTCAATCCCCGTAAATGTATACCCCCGTTTCGCCGTTTGCTTTTCTATAACCGCGGTACATGCCGGCGCTGTTGAACACAAGGGCGGTATTACCCATTGCATCTACGCCAATCATGCCGCCTTCTCCGCCGATGGCTTTGAGTTTCTGCAGCACTACGGTTTCTATGGCTTCCTGAAGACTCAGGTTCTTGTATTCCATCAGGCAGCTCACATCGTATGCCGCTACTGCTCTGATGAACATTTCACCATGTCCGGTGCAGCTGATTCCGCAGGTGCGGTTGTTGGCATAGGTACCAGCCCCGATAATTGGACTGTCACCGATGCGGCCGAATTTCTTGTTGGTCATACCCCCGGTGCTGGTGGCTGCAGCCAGATTCCCCTCCTGGTCGCAGGCAACGGCACCCACCGTTCCGAACTTATGGTCTTTCATCAACTCTTCCAGCTGCTGGTGGGTATGGTCGAGCGAATAATGGTCGCTGTCGCGGATCTCCTTCCACTGGTTGTAACGGAACTGCGAAAAGAAATAATCGTCGGGTTCCAGTTTGACACCCTGCTTGATGGCGAAATCGTTGGCTCCTTTACCGCTGAGGAACACATGGTTGCTGTTGCGCATCACTTCCATGGCCAGTTCAATGGGGTTGCGCACATTCCTGACCCCCGCAATCGATCCGGCAGAAAGGTCTTTGCCGTCCATGATGGCGGCATCCATTTCCTGCACACCTTTTTTGGTGAATACCGATCCGCGGCCGGCATTGAAGAGCATGTTGTCTTCCAGAATAACAATCGCAGCTTTCACTGCGTTCGATGCCGATCCGCCTTCGTTGAGTACGGAATAGCCCGCGTCAAGCGCTGCACGCAGGCCCGAAAGGTAAGCGGCCTCCAGTTCGGGACTCATATCCGAGCGAAGAATGGTGCCTGCACCGCCGTGAATTGCAAGGGAAAACATGGTTTGAATCAGGATTCCGAAGGTAACCTTTTCAGCCAACAATAATTTCTACATTTTGAGCAGGGTTCTTGAAATCCGTTCAAGTTGATTTGATGGCTGTTCAATATTATCCATTGCCGAAAGGAATCATGCGGAACGAAGACAATGGTCCACCCGGTCCAGTATGCCGGTAATACTGATCTGTTGCATGCAGAGATGATCCCCCCTGAAACAGGGTTTGTTTCCGAACACCGAACAAGGTCGGCAGGGAAGATCGATGCCGATGGCGTTAGCTTCTTGTTGCGCCCAGCCGTAAAATCCTGCAAAGGGATGGGTAGCCCCCCAGATACTTACCACCGGAATGCCGAAGAGAGAGGCCAGATGCATGTTGGCCGAGTCCATACTCACCATCACCGACAGGCTGCTGATGATCTTAAGTTCTTCCCCGAAGGAACATTGTCCGGCCACACTGAGCACGGAGCCCTTGATTTCTTCCTGCCATTGCATGAGGATTGCAGCTTCTTCCTTGCCACCACCGAAAAGCAGAACCTGTTTTCCCTGCAGGCATAGTGCTTCAACAAGTTGCCGCGATTTTTCGAGAGGCAGCATTTTTTCACGGTGTCGGGCAAAAGGGGCGACACCGATCAGGGTTCCTGCTTCCGGAAGATACTGCTGCAGCCATTCACTGTTTTTTTTTGCGGTCAGGGGTATCTGGTTATTGACCAGCCTGAAGGGCAACCCGCCTGCGGCAAACACCTCCGCATAGCGTTCAGGCATTGGCGTTAGTTGCTTCAGCAGTTTATAATGTTGCCGGGTCAGTGCTTTTTTTTCTTTCCGGCCCTTGTCAATCTTCCGAACGGCAATGCCATTTATTCGAAAAAGGACTGAAAGCAGATGCGTCCGGAGCACACCATGCAGATCGATTACAGCATCAACGGGTTTATAGTTGTGCAGCTCGCGAAACAGTTTCCACATACCTGTTGTTCCGGCATGTTGACCTTTGAGGTCGGCTGGAAAAAAATTGCAGCGCGGAATTAGTTTGAACAGGTCGGCAAAATTGAGGTCGGAAACAACCGTAATCTCGGTTTCCGGATAATGTTCGGCTGCCTGCTGAAGCACCGGAAGGGTCATAGCCACATCGCCTAGTGATGAAAAGCGGAGAACCAGTATGTGCCGGGGTGCGCTCAATTACCGTATGGGTTGTTGGTAGAGGACGGGGTTCAGTTTGGGATCGTTGTACATCTTCATCTGACGGTACACTTTCATGTATTTGTTGCCTGCGGCAAGATCGTTGAGCAGTATATCGATGGCGCGGGTGAGGTCTTCACGCTGCTGCACCAGTACGCCGAGTTTGTGGCCGCATTGTTCCAGATGGGTTGCATCGGCATCCGGCCGGAGCAGTTCCTGACGCATGTGGTAAATCTTCAGGGCGAGTATGGAAAGCCGGTCTATGGCCCAGGCCGGACTTTCCGTATTGAACGTGGCATCTTCACGGACCTTGACACTGTTGTACCGCTGAAGAAAATAATCGTCGATTTTTTCAACCATATCGGTGCGCTGCTGGTTGCTGCTGTCAATCCGGCGCTTGATCTTCATGCCTTCAGAAGGTTCAATTACCGGATTACGCACCTGGTCTTCCAGATGCCACTGTACCGTATCGATCCAGTTTTTTGCGTATAACACATGATCGATATCTCCATCCGGGAAAGGATTTTTTTCAGGCGTATCCACATGGTCACGCGAATGGTAATCGCTGATACACCGGTCGAAGATGATGTTGCAGTGCTGTCCGAAACTCATGAGGCCGTAAAGGTAAATCAGCCCCGGTTATTATTCTTCATGGCCAGGAAATAGATGGGGATGCCTGCCAATACGATCGCCAGACCCATGCCGCCGTACAGGGGCTTCATGTGTACCAGATAGAAGCAGAACACCAGCGCAAGAATGATGTAGATGATCGGCAGCACCGGATAGCCGAAGGCCTTGTAGGGGCGTTCGCGATCGGGTTGCTTCCTGCGCAAAATGAAGATGCCGGCGATGGTAAGCGCATAAAACAACACGGCCACAAAGGAAATCATATCGAGCAGGTCGCCGTACTTGCCACTCAGGCAAAGCAGGCAGGCTACCAGGCACTGGATCCAGAGTGCGAATTCGGGTACATGGTTCCGATTGAGCGTTCCGGCTTTTTTGAAGAAGAGCCCGTCTTTGGCCATGGTGTTGTACACGCGCGCTCCGGCGAGAATCAGTCCATTGTTGCACCCGAAGGTGGCGACCATGATCATGAGTGCGATGACGATGGTGCCCGCATTGCCGAAAATGGCCTGGCTGGCGGCAACGGCCACACGGTCTTTTTCGGCATGGGCAATCTGATCAAGCGGAAGCACAGCCACATACACAAGGTTGGCGCATACATAGATGATGGTGACAATCAGGGTGCCGAGAAACAGGCTGAGTCCGATATTCTTTTTGGGATTCCGAATTTCACCGGCAATGAAGGTCACATTGTTCCAGGCATCGCTGCTGAATACCGATCCGGCCATGGCGGCTGCAATTCCCCCGATAAGCAGGTTACCGGAAATGGGTGAAACACTGAAACCCTTTGTGGGGTCGCAGGAGTCAATCAGGGTGCTTTTAGTTGCTATCCAGGCATTGGTCCAGTTGGCGTTCCAGATTTCGGGTTTGAATGCAATCAGCCCGGCGATGATCAGTCCGAACAGCGATAGCAGTTTGGCCGAGGTAAAAACATTCTGTATGATCTTGCCTCCGCGAAGTCCTCTTGTATTGGAGTAGGTAAGCAGGATGATAAGGAGGATTGCGATGATCTGTGCGGCGCTGATGGAGAAGAACACGGGTGCATTACAAGCATCGGTTCCGGTTTGCAGCCGCAAGAGCTTGTTGTCTTCACTCAGCGCGGGAATCAGGTAGGCCGCGAATTTGGAGAAGGCCACACCAACTGCCGCAATGGTGGCTGTTTGGATGACTGCGAAAAAGCTCCATCCGTACAGGAAACCGGCCAGGGGGTTAAACGCTTCCCGCAGGTACACATACTGCCCGCCTGCATGTGGATACATGGCGCTGAGTTCGCCGTAGCTCAATGCCGCCGTGAGGGTCATGAAACCGGTGATGAGCCATACGGCGATCAGCCAGCCGGCACCACCCAGGTTGCGGGTGATGTCGGCACTGACGATGAATATACCCGAGCCGATCATCGATCCGGCAACAATCATGGTGGCGTCCCAGAGCCCGAGTGTGGGCTGGTAGTTTTTTTCCTGCATCAGTGTACCTTTTTTTATTCGTTGGGATGAAGATACTCTTTTTGATGGAAGGAAAGCCTGAATAATGCAGGGGCGTGGTTTTTTTTCACGCAGAGCACAGTTTTTCAAGCAAAGGCGCAATGTGAATAAAGCCGTGAAGGATGTATTCTGACGCGAACACACCGGATTTACACAAAGCCCAAAAGCGTTTCCATATTGGGTGCCGGTGGGGGACACCAATCCTGAACCCAAGCTTAATCAGGTAACTCGTAAATTCCTGCAAATTCTGATTCAGGTATTCAGTGATTCAAAATTTTCAACTCCTTGCATAAAATTTACCATTCGACACGTAAAACGCTGAATGCCCTAATTTCACAGTTGATGAAGCCATTCTTCACTATTCTTCTGGCCATGGCCACATCTTGTGCATCTGCCCAGGATATTCCGTCCATCCGCATCACCGAACTTACGGAACTCGCATCCCGGAAATCAGACAGCGTTTGGGTCATCAATTTCTGGGCGACTTACTGCGCACCCTGCGTAAAGGAAATGCCTTACCTCGAAGCGGTTGCCGGGCGGTATAAACAACAACCGGTTGGTTTACTCTTTGTGAGCCTAGATTTTCCGGAGACCTATCCCGCGGCGTTGAAGCGGTTTGTTACAAAGAAGAAGATCCGTTCCCGGCTGGCCTGGCTCAACGAAACCGATGCCGATTATTTCTGCAACGCCATCGACAAAAGCTGGGGAGGCTCCATTCCCGCCACGTGGATTGTGAACACCGCTTCGGGCTACCGGAAATTTTATGAGGATTCGTTTACGGCTGAAACTTTTGAGAAAGCCCTGAAAGAGGCAATAGGTCGATGAATATTATTTCGACGGTATCAATCTCTGGCGCAGTTCTCCCGACCACGAACTCGTCGGTGTTCTCACCAACCGCCAATCTGTTTGTCTGAATCAGGATTCACAGGATTATAGGATTTGAGGATTTCCTCCCTTATTCCTGAGGATTTTCGGTACGATTAGTGAGGAATACAGCCTTGCCGGTATCGGTATTCCCGCCAATTTTAATTATGAATACTGATGGAATTACGTATAAGATAAACGGTTGTGCTATGAAGGTGCACAGTACTTGCCATGGCGCAGGACTCCTGTCCTGTGCCTCACCGTCGCTAAACATTCATTATTCTGGCGCAGGACTCCTGTCC
>CAZZLI010000037.1:0-17158 GCA_964655055.1 uncultured Ferruginibacter sp. | reverse complement strand
GCCTCACCGTCGCTAAACATTCATTATTCTGGCGCAGGACTCCTGTCCTGTGCCTCACCGTCGCTAAACATTCATTATTCTGGCGCAGGACTCCCGTCCTGTGCCTCACCGTCGCTAAACATTCATTATTCTGGCGCAGGACTCCTGTCCTGTGCCTTCCGTCGCTGCTTTCACAACACCCAGACGAATTCCTTTACTCTAGTATCATGACAGCATAAAAAACACCATGAGCACCAAATACCGGTTTGCTGATAGAGACAGGGTTTATTTTACCACCTCCACTGTTGTTGGCTGGCTGGATGTGTTTACAAGAGATGTGTACAGGGAAATCCTTTTAGACAGCATTCGGTTTTGCCAGCACAAACAGGGCTTGGCTGTGCATTCGTGGGTGTTAATGACAAATCATTTGCACATGATATGTTCGTTTAATGGAAAACAGGAACCTGCAATGGTTTTGAAAAACATAAAAAGTTTTACAGCAGTAAAACTGCTTGATGCCATCATCAATAATCCAAAAGAAAGCAGGCGTGCGTACATGCTTGATTTATTTGAAGCCGAAGGCAAAAAAAGCAGCAGTAATTTCAGGTTTAAATTTTGGGAACATGAAAACCATCCCGTGTTGTTAGACAGCACCAATATATTTAACCAGAAAATAAATTACCTGCATTGCAATCCTGTTACAGCAGGTTTTGTTACGGAGCCATGGCACTGGAAGTTCGGCAGTGCTGTTGACTATATGACAGAGGGAAAAGGTCTGTTGGATTTAGTTATGTTAGAATAAAAGTGAGAAAGTTTAGCGACGGGAGGCAACAGGTCGGGAGACCTGCGCCAGAGGCAGGATGATTATTTCTTCCGCTTGATGCCGCAGCCCACGCTCTTGCTTTCGGGCACACTCACGGATTTGCCGTTAAGCATTTCTTCCATCGCAAGGATCAGATGCTCGCGGGTTACAGCTTCTTCGTCACTGGCATTGTTATCGATGGCGCCGTGGTACACCAATACCTTATCACTGTTGAACAGGAAACATTCCGGGGTGCGGGTGGCTCCGAAGGCATCGGCTACCGCACTGTTCTTGTCAAGTACATAGGGCCAGTCGTATTTCTGTTCGGCGGCGTAGGACTTCATGGCTTCAAAGCTGTCTTCATCGCCGCGCTGGGCCTCATTGCTGTTGAGGATCACCACGCCAATCTGCTTTTTCAGGGCCAGGTTGGCTACCCGGATGGTGCGGCGCTGGTTCTTCACCACAAAGGGGCAGGCGTTGGAACTGAACATCACCAGCAGGCCGTTCTTATTGACGGTATTTTTAAGTGATACGATCTTGCCCGATACATCGGTAAGCTTGATATCGGCAGCAGGCAACTTGCTTCCGATGGGCAGGGGCTCTACAGGCTTCATAGCCATGCTTCCGGTAAAAGCTACGAAGGCAAGCAGGGTGCTTTTGACAGTCATATTCATAAACAGATTTTTTACCAAAATAAACGGATGGTAATACAAACAGTTCAGGGTAGGAGATTATTCCGCCGGAGCAAGGCGTACATTGAGTGCGCTGGGTCCCTTATGGGTGCTTTCCACATCAAACAAAACCCTTGAGTTTTCTTTGACCGGTTCCTTCAAAGCATTGACATGCACAAACACACTCTCGCGGGTGCGTGAATCCTTGATGAATCCATAGCCTTTCGACTCGTTGAAGAAGGTGATGACGCCGCTGCGGGGCTGTCCGTCTTCCGCATCGTCGCGGTTATGCACCACACCGATGGGAATATCTTCGGCACGAACCTGCTGCATCTTTTTCGGATCGGGCGGTGTTGATGAAAGGTTGCCGTTCTCATCCACATAGGCCAGCATATCGTCGAGGCTGCCCGATTTGGAGTGCTCCTTGCGTTCCTGCCGGCGCTCCTCCTTCTGTTTCTTGTTCTGCTGCTTTTTTTTCTCCCGTTCCTTCTTGTTCCAGGTTTCTGCCATAGTTGGTTTGTTGTTCCGGCCCGTTGAAATTCGGCCGGGCCGATTGCCGAACGGGAATTTTGTGTTTCCCGAAGGATATAAAGGTACTTTAATCAGGGCTAATTTTCTCAAATATCTTGGTTGCTCCTGTCTGATTGGCTTGTAGCATTGATGGTCTATCAGGGCAAATCGGCACCGTTTTCAGTTCGGCTATTGGGTATGTTCTTTATCCGGCATATCTTCAATCTGCTTTATCAACCCGGAATATTTCAAACGGAATTGAGGTCTGCCCTGTAATTGGGAAAAGGAAATTCCGGGGGTCATTGAAAAAACAAACAGCGGCGCAACATGAAAACAAAGTCGGTCAATCTTGCGAAAGCGGCAACCCGGGCGGTAACAAGTCCCATCCGGTTCACTGAAAACCTGTACACCGAAGTGCATGATTTTGCCGAAGCGGGTGAACAGCAGGGCAGGCCCGATCCCGATGTGCCGAATTCGCGGGAAATCAGCGGAATCGAAGTGCGGCTATCGAGTGTGGTAATCAACGATAATAAAACAGCCCGGGTATGGCCCTTCCCCGGGCTGGCCCGCATGTACTTTATCTGCATCGTACTTAGCGATGAAGCCAAAAAGCCCGTAAGCATCGACCTCAAAGGATTTGAAAAAGTCAACGATGGCGATGCCCTGCACATCGACCGCACCCTGTTTTACTGGAAGAAGGGTGTCTCCTCCAAACGCGGGGAAACGCCTTCGCAGGTGCATCTTTTCCTCTGCATGCTCAAAAGCAAGGAGGCCCTGCGCGATACGGGCCGCATGCTCAAGGCCATCACCTCCGACAAATCGTTCCGCTCGGCGGCATCCGAAGCGAAGAAGCTGATGAAAAAAGCAGGTGATGCCGCTTCCATAACCGGCATGCTTTTCAACCTTGCCGGAACCGCAGGGCGCTGGCTCGGCGAAGTCGACGACAAGCCGCTCTTCGCCTGGGCACAGAGCTTCACCGATATCAACGGCGATTTCGATGTGCTGGGCAAGACCGACAAGAAGGCCTCCAACAAATATGTCTCGATGGCCCTTTCGGTCATCATCCGCGATGCTTCCCGCAAGGCGGAAAAAGCTAAGGACTAAGCCATTCCGGAAAACCGGCTTGCGATGAAACTCTTTACCATCGGCGACAGTATTTCACAGGGCGTGATGTCGGGTGCAGCGGCCCGCAGCGATCTTTCCTATTCCGCCATCATCGCACGATTGCTTTACGGAAATACTATTGAACGCCATTATCGAATACCCGATTGGCCGTCCGGAGGTATCCCCTTCAATATCGAAACCCTGATGCGCAGGCTTGAACTCATGGCAGGCGCGGATATCGCCGGACCTCTCGAATGGCCTGCCGCTGCGGCTTGCATCATCCGTTACCTCGACGAGGTGGAGGATTGTTATGAGCGGGGCGATGGCGCTTTGCAAAAGCCATTGCCCGGGAACTTCTATCACAATGTATCCGTCCGGGGTTTTGACGTGGCACACAGCTGGCTGGTACATCCCCAACTCGCGAAAGCCGGGATCGCCGCTTCGGAAGGCAGCAGGGATGGTATGTTCTCCCTGCCCGCGCAAGCCAATCTTCGCGTGGCCCACCATGTGCTGGGTGCCGGTAGTCCGGGCGAAGCGGATAGTTTCACCCAACTCGACTGGCTGCGGCATCATCACCGGCAAAGCGGCGTCGAGCATCTTTTTCTGTGGCTGGGCGCCAACAATGCCCTGGGTACCGTGCTCGACCTGCAGATCCGGCAGACCTCCAACATCGGCAATCGATTCACATCAGAAAACATCGGTTACCACGATCGTGTAGCGGCAGGATGGAACCTCTGGCATCCCGAAGATTTCAGGACCGAATACCGTCAGCTCATCAACCGCGTGCTCGGCATCATGGATGAAAATCCAAATGCTGTGGCCTGGAATGTATTCATTGCCACCATTCCCCTGGTTACCATCTGCCCCATCATCAAGGCTGCGGGTGTTGAAGAGCGTGAGGAGGTATCGGTTACCGAGTGGCCTGTGGATCCTGAAAATCCCGCACCGATGGGCAGTGCAGAACTCAGGACACCGGTTATTCGCAACTGCTCTTACGGCAGGTACTATCCCCATTTCCTGTTTGCCGACCATTTCGACAAAAGCCTGCCCCACCTCAACCTGGCCCAGGTGCTTCATATCGACGACAGCATCCGTGCCTATAACCGCATCATCCTCGAAACCGTGGCCGAAGCCAATGCCCTGCTCAAGGCCCGGCGCTTCTGGCTGGTGGATATTGCCTCCTGCCTTTCGGCGCTGGCTTTGCGCAGGAACCAATACAAACCCACCTACCGGTTGCCCGAGTATTTCCGCTATGCCTATCCCCGCATCGATACCCGTTTTTTCGGTTCGACGAGGAAGGGCGAAATGGTGTCGGGCGGACTATTCAGCCTCGACGGGGTGCATCCCACCGCCATCGGCCAGGGCATTATCGCGTGGGAATTTTTGAAGGTGATGAAAAGGGCGGGTTGCTTCGCCGGAGACCCCGATACGGCTATCGACTGGCAGGCCATCGCTGCCGCAGATTCCCTCTATAGCAGACCTCCTGCGCTGATGGGCGAACTCTATGAAAATATTCCGCTCAAGAAATGGATGTATCGGTTGATTGGTTCCATGGCTTCGGGCAAAAAAATCAAAAAGCCCTGATGAATTGCGTAAAAATACTCTGCGCACATCCTCAATTTGATTTATCGTAATGTTTCTATCACGGGTTCAAAATTCTTTTTCATTTTAATGGGTAATATTTGCAGTACATTTAGAAACGTAAAGGACAGATACATCAATAGTGGATATCCGCCGGTAGATGCTGCCCAGGCCTTGCGGTCCGTTTTCATCAACGGCTTATGCTAACTGCAGAACAAAAAAAAGGAAATGAGGAAACGCTTCAGTTTGATGCGCTTTTCCAATATGCTTCTGTGGGCATCCTGCTGGCCAACCACCGCGCCGAAATCATTTTAGCCAATACCTTTCTCCTGCAGCTTTTCGGATATGCCCAGTTGTCGGAACTTCAGGGGAAATCCATTGAAGTGCTGATTCCGGGCCGCTTCCGCGAAGCGCACACGGGATACCGCGACCACTATATGGAGCAGCCTGTTCAACGTGCCATGGGTTCAGGCCGGGATTTGTTCGGCCTGCGGAAAAACGGCGAAGAGTTCCCTGTGGAAGTGAGCCTGAGTACCTACCGCAAAGAAGACCGTCAGTTTGTAATTGCCTTTGTGAACGACATCACCGAGCGTAAAGCGGCAGAAAAAATGCTCTTGAAGCAGCAGCAACAACTCGTGACAGTGAATGCCGCCATGGACCGCCTCAATGCCGAACTGGAGGAGAAGGTGGCACAACGAACCCATGAGTTGCAGGAAACCATGGAATCGCTTCAGCGTTCACGCGACGAGCTCACCCGGGCCCTGAGCAAGGAAAAGCAGCTGGGTGAAATGAAATCGCGCTTCGTTTCCATGGCCTCGCACGAATTCCGTACGCCGCTGAGTACCATCCTGTCTTCGGCAGCGCTGGTGACCAAATATGTGCGTTCGGAAGACCAGACGAAACGCGAAAAGCATATCAACCGCATCAAGTCGGCCGTGTACAACCTTACCGATATCCTCAACGAATTCCTCTCGATCGGGAAACTGGAAGACGGCAAGATCAAACCCACTATCACCAGATTTAACATCTGCGAAAAAGCATCGGGCATCTGCCGCGAGATGCAGGCGCTGGCTAAACCGGGGCAGTACATCGAATTCATACACAACGGGGAAGAGACGGTGCAACTCGATCAGACGCTGTTGCGCAATATCCTGATTAATCTGCTCTCGAACGCCATCAAGTTCTCGAATCCCGATAGCCGAATCCATGTCAACTGCAAAGCGCATCCCGGGTATGTGGAAATCACCGTAACCGATCAGGGAATCGGCATGAGTGCCGAAGACCGCGATCATCTTTTTGAACGGTTTTTCCGCGGCGCCAATGCCGCCAACATCCAGGGCACCGGGCTGGGGCTGCATATCGTATCAAAGTACGTGGAGCTGCTCAACGGTTCCATCGACTGCCATACCGAATTGAACAAGGGCACCATATTTACCATCCGTTTCGGGAAACCTGCGGGCTAGGGGCTCTTGCCGAAACCTTCTGAAAACGCTGACGATTACCGGACACCGAACCAAAACCAATCATCCCTGACTGAGCCGAAAAAATTATTCTTCACGCAAAAAAACATTGGTATGAAACATCTTTTGTTGATCGAAGACAACCCGGAAATTCGCGAAAACACCGCCGAAATCCTCGAACTCAGTAACTATCGCGTTACCACCGCCGAAAACGGCAAGGAAGGGGTAGGGAAAGCCCTGGCGGAAAAGCCCGACCTCATCATCTGCGATGTGATGATGCCCGTGCTTGATGGGTATGGCGTACTGCATCTGCTGAACAAGAATCCCGAGCTGAGCGGCATTCCCTTCATCTTCCTGACCGCCAAAACCGAACGGACCGATTTCCGTAAGGGTATGGATCTCGGGGCCGATGACTATATTACCAAGCCCTTCACCGATGTGGAGCTGCTTACCGCCGTTGAGCGCAGGCTGGCCAAAATCGCCGCGCTGGAAAAAAGTATCCGCGATTCGCAGGAGTTATTCGATATCGACAATATCAACAACGACCCCTATGCCCTGCAGAAATTCGTGAAGGACCGCCATCAGAACCATTACAAGCGTAAACAGCTCATCTATTCGGAAGGGAACCATCCTTCGCGGTTGTTCTATATCGAAAAGGGGAAGGTAAAAACCTATAAGACCAACGGCGACGGCAAAGACCTTACCATCGATCTGCATTCCGCAGGCGATTTCATCGGCTATGGCGCCCTGCTTGACCAGACTGTCTATCAGGAAAGTGCGGAAGCTATTGACGACACCACTGTAGCCATCATACCCCGTGAGGAATTCGAGTCGCTCATCGGCGGAAACATGAATGTGGCGCGGCAGTTCATCCGTATGCTGGCCAAGAATGTTTCACAGAAAGAGGAGCAGCTGTTGGGGCTGGCCTATAACTCCCTGCGGAAGCGGGTTGCCGATGCCCTGGTGTTGCTGCAACGCAAGTACCAGAAGCCAGAAGAGGAGCGCTTCTCTATCCATATCTCAAGGGAGGATCTTGCCAATATCGCCGGTACGGCCACGGAGTCGCTCATCCGAACACTCAGCGATTTCAAATCGGAAAAGCTGATTGAGATCAAGGACGGCTTCATCACCATCCAGAACCAGAAGAAACTGGAAAATATGCTCAATTGATGGCTTCCTCGTCGGGAATACTGAACTGCGCTCCGAAGGCATCGCGGGTTTGTTCAATCTGCTGATGCAGGTAGTGCAGTTCTTCTGCAAGTTGCTGTACTGATTCCTTCACTTTGGTACATAGCGGAGCCAGATTGACAGTGAGCTGGTCCATCATGCCTATTTGCCTTCTGCTTCCTTTGCAGAGTTCAAGCAGTTTGTTTTCGTATTGCAGAAAAATATTCTGGAAATCCTCGGCCTGTTCGAGCAGCAGATCGGCATCCTTGTGTTCAAGAGCCTTGCTCAGCCGGGTTTTGAGGTTGTTGTTCTCCGAAATCAGGTTCCTGATTTTATCGTAAAGATGGAGGAGTTCTGTACCGATTTCCTCTGCAGTCTGGGCTGCCGCGGAAGTCGGCGTTTCTGGTATTACGGGAGCGCTGTTCATGGTGCGGCCAATTCGATTTTGAAAAGGATATCGGTAATGCGGATTCTTTAGGTGTTCAGGAAAGAGGCGCAAACCAGACGTAAAACTAATACAGGAAAAAGGTTCCCGGAATAACCGGCATCATCCAAAAGCCTGAATCTGGTCATGCAGCCTTACAGCAGCGTGGTTAAAAGAGGATATGCCGTATTGGTTTTTCGAAAAACGGCTTACCTATAAGGCCCCCGAAAAATAATTCATCAGGTCGCATTTCAGGTCCAGGTATTTTTTCAGATTCTCTTTCACCTTGTTGCGCAGCAGGTCCTGGGTGCAAAGCGCATCGATATCGTAGATGCGGTGATGCAGTTCATCGTCGGCCAGACGGCTTTGCTGTATGTAAAGGGCATCGTTCAGCCTCAGGGCCGCGCGGTGCTGCTCGCGGATCAGGCTGTCGAGGCAAACGACCTCCGGGTCATCGTCAGGACCGATGGTTTTCAACTGATGGCTGAGTTCATCCAGTTCCAGCATTTGCCGGTTGATATCGCCCAGCCAGGATTCGTTTTCGCGGAGGTACCACTCCACGCGGTTGTTGTCGGTTTGGTAATGTACATTCATGCGATTGGATTGTTCAGCGAATTTCCCGCTGCAAATCAATAGGGGGTATGAGCCGGATTGGACAATCGGATGATTTTCGTCATAAACAATTCCGGCGGGTAGGGTGGTGGCTCAATTCTTTTCGAAAAACCAGCGGAAGGGCTTGAATTTCTTTTCGGGCTGCAGGTTGAAGCGTATGATAGTGCGGTCGCGTATATAGTTCAACGCCTCCTCCACCGAATCGGTGACCAGATACAGCGAAGTGTCTTCGGCACCTATGGTGCCCCGGGCTTTCAGTTCGGCGATATAACCGATCAGCCGCTCATGGAATTCCCTGTCGAAGATGACCACGGGAAACTGGGCGATCATCTTGGTCTGGATCAGGGTCAGCGCCTCGAAGTATTCATCGAGCGTGCCGAACCCACCGGGCATGACCACGAAGGCATAGGAATACTTGATGAGCAGGGTCTTGCGCACGAAGAAGAAGCGGATGTTCACCCATTTGTCGAGGTAGGGGTTATGATGTTGTTCAAATGGCAGTACGATATTGCAGCCCACACTTTTCCCCCCGACTTCCTTCGCTCCCTTGTTGGCCGCTTCCATGAGTCCCGGTCCGCCACCGGTCATGACGGTAAAGCCGGTTTGAGCGATAGCTGCGGCTAGTTCCTCCGTTTTCTTGTAGTAGGGATGTTCGGGCTTGAACCGTGCCGAACCGAAAATGGTTACGCAGGGCCCCGAGAAGTGCAGGGCCCGGAAACCCCGGATAAACTCGATGAATACACTCCAGATAAAGCGGAGTTCCTTGAGCCGGCTTTGCGGTCCCGATAAAAAACGAATTTCCGGATTCAACGATGTTTTGGACGATTTCATTTGCTGGTGATCTCAACAAAAATAGGTTGAAACAAATTGGTTGTCAAGGATATCGAAGGTCTTCCGGCATCAATTACAGGTTTTTGCATTTTTTTCACAAACAGGTTCCAAAACAGATCCTTTATAGGAATTTTCCGCACTGATAATCAGTGGTTCCGCTCACAATTTTTCGGCAACAGGGGCGTTTTTAGGAATGCAGCGCTGTTTTTCTGTAGGAATATTTCTATAAGGGAGCCCCCCGGACCCAAGGTAGGTGCAACCGGGATACTTCCGCAGATTTCAGGCCGCCCCCTCCAAAGACTATGAAAAGGAAAAATTACCTGGGTGTGCTCAAGTACACCGCGTTGGGTTTATTGCTCGGCCTGATGCTGCTTGTGAATGCGCTGCTCCTCAACTATCAGAGCGGATTCCAGGGCCCCTGGTTCCACATCTTCGATTACTCCCCGGATTTTGCCGTTATCGTACTCAGTCCCGTGATTCTGGCCCTCTTGTTCTGCTATATCGGCGTGCGGCATGAGCAGCTCGTGGTATTCAACGATCAGATCAAAGACAACCTCACCCGTGAACAGCTGGTAAGTTCGGCTGCTGATAAACAAATCAAACTGCTGGCCAAGGTGGTTGCACAGATCAACGATGCGGTGGTCATCATGGGTGTTGACGGAAATGTGCTTTGGGTCAATGAAGGGTTCACCAAAATCACAGGTTACACGCTCGCCGAAGTGGTAGGCCATTCGCCCGAAAAACTGCTGCATGGCGAAAAAACAAGTCGCGAAGTCACGGAACGGATTGCTGCAAAACTGGCAAGGGGCGAGGAGCCCGAAGAGGAACTGGTCAAATACCGGAAAAACGGATCACCCTTCTGGGTGCGTACCAGCATCAAGCCCATCTATGACGAGGAGGGGAAAATCACGCATTACCTCGCTGTTGAAAACGATATCACCATCCGCAAGGAAAAAGAGCTGGCCATACAGGCCCTCTACAAGGAAGTGGCCGATTTCAAATTTGCCCTCGACGAGTCGGCCATCGTCACCATGTTCGATAGTGCGGGCAGGATCATCCATGCCAACCGGAAGTTCACGGAAATCAGCGGACTCCGCCACGATGAACTGATGGGGCATGATTACCGGGCCATCAGTTCGGACCTGTTGGAAAAGCGCTACCTGCAGCCGGTCTGGGATGTCTTAAGTAAAGGACAGATCTGGCGGGGCGAATTGAAGAACAAGGCAAAATCGGGTAATACCTACTGGGCCGATACCAGCATCGTTCCGCTCCTCAACGACAATGGCAGCATTCGTCACTATCTGGCCATACAGAGCGATATCACCGAAAGGAAGGAGTTGGAAAACGCGTTGCTCGCCAGCAAGGGCAAACTCGAGCAGGCGATGAAGATCGCCCAGTTTGGTGCCTGGGAAATCGATTCGGTCAATAACAAACTTTATCTCTCCGGCGAATTGCGCGAAATGCTCGGCTATGGCGAAAGAGATGATGTAGGTATCGATGAATTCCTGGGCAATGTGCATACCGACGACAGTGCAAACCTGCGCGACTCACTCCGCAAGGTCTCCGAAACCCTGGTGCAAACGGAACTTGAATACCGCTACTGGGTCGACGGACAGTTGCGCTACATGCATTCCATCATTGCCCCGCGCATCAACGAACACAAGCAGGTGGTAGGCGCTTTCGGCACGGTGAACGATATCACCCAGCGCAAACTCACTGCCATGGCCCTGCGCAAGAGCGAGGAGGAGAAGGCGGCGGTACTTGAAAACGCGCAAACCCTGATCTGCCTGCACGATATGAACGGGGTGATCCTGGATGTGAACGCGGCCGGTTTGAAAATGAGCGGTTACGAAAAGGACGAGGTAAAGGGCATGAACCTGCGGCTACTGGTATCTCCCGATTACAAGGCGCAGTTCGATACCTATTTGCAGGAAATCGCTACGGCCCGGAAAGCTGCAGGCACCATACAGATTATCAACAAAACAGGACAGAAGCGGGTATGGCTTTACCAGAATACCGTTTATGAGAACAATGGCAACGCGCCTTATGTGATTGCGAGCGCCATCGATATCACCGAATCGGTGAAGGCCAACAATGAAATCGAGAAGCAGCAGCAGTTCATCCGTCAGATCATCGACAACAGTCCGAATGTTATTTATGTGATGAACGAGCACCGGCAAATCGTACTGGCCAACCGCACCTTCACCCAGTATTACCGCTACGACGGTCAGCGCCAGGCCTTTGTTGACGAATTGTGCAAGGGCTCCGAAGATATCTTCCTTTCCGATGCCGATGCCCTGCTGGATATGGAGGAAGGGCAGATCATACGGATGGAGGGTTGCATGGCCACTCTTGACGATCCCGAAAACAGGAACTGGTTCACGATCATCAAAAAATGTTTTACCGAAAAATCTGGCAAGCGGTATTTCCTCGGCTTCGGCATGGATATCACCAGCCGGGTTCGGGTGGAGAGCGACCTCATTGCCGCCAACGAGATCGTGGAACGCTCACTCAAGGTGAAGGATCAGTTCATCTCCAACATGAGCCATGAGATCCGTACCCCGCTGAATGCCGTCATCGGCTTCACCGACCTGCTGGCCGATACCCCATTAAGCAATGAACAGTCGGAGTACATACAGATTGTGAAAACCGCCTCGCAGAATTTGCTGGCGCTGATCAACAACATCCTCGACCTGTCGAAAATCGAATCGGGCAACCTGGCCCTGGAAAGCCAGCCTATCGATATCCGGCAGATTGTGGTGGATGCCACCAAGATCATGGAGCAGAAGGCCAAGGCCAAGGGTATTTCAATCATCTCCCGATTCCCCTCGGCCATGCCCGAAAAAGTGCTGGGCGATCAGTTGCGGCTATCGCAGGTGCTGTTCAACCTGGTGGGCAATGCCGTTAAATTCACCGATAGTGGTCATGTTGAAGTCTGCTGCAACCTGGTGAAGGGCTCCGATGAAACCAAACATTATTTCTCCTTTTCCGTGAAGGATACCGGCATCGGCGTGCCCGAAGAGAAACAGTCGGAGATCTTCGACCGGTTCACCCAGGCGAATGCCGATACGCAACGGCTTTATGGCGGAACCGGCCTCGGATTGAATATCGCCAAGAGCATCGTCGATATGCACGGCGGCAGCCTTTCGATGGAAAGTGTGCCCGGGCAGGGAACCACGTTTCACTTCATCATCGGTTTCAAGAAATATGAGGAATCGGCCGAAATGACCGAGGTGAAAAGCGTGGCTGGCGACATGATCCTCAATATCAATTCCACCCGTCCGATACGGGTACTGCTGGCGGAAGACAACGATATCAACGCCATGCTGGCGATCCAGGTACTCACCAATGGTGGTTTTGTCGTCGACCATGTGCCCAACGGCGAGCGTGCGCTCCAATCGGTGCAGGAAAACCAGTACGATGTGGTGCTGATGGACATACAGATGCCCGTGATGAACGGCATCGATGCCACGAAAAAAATCAGGGCGCTTTCTTCAGCGGCATCGCGGCTTCCGATTGTGGCCATGACGGCCCATTCGTTGTACGGGGAGATGCAGAATTGTTTCCGCGCGGGTATGACCGCCTATGTTTCCAAGCCTTTCAAGCCGGAGGGATTGTACAGTACCCTGCTCGAGTCAATCCGGGCGCAGAGCGAGAACCGGGTGCTGATTCCTGATTTTTGATCGCAGTTGTGTACTATAGCGATTGCCAGGATTTTTCTTCTCAGGCGGATCACCACCTTGCGCACGAGTCCGTTCGTGTGTCCTTCCGTTACTTGCCTTTCTTCTCAGGCGGGTCCACCTTTAGTGTCGCCGCTGTTTTGTTTCTGAAAGCGGCCGACTGCGTCAGCCCGATCATGAAATCATTGAGCCATCCTCCGAGTTTGTCATTCTCCTCCTCTGTCAGGTGGTTGAAGAAACAGGCGGTTTCAATGCGGGTACTGTCTTTCAGCGTTGCGTAGAGTGCAAAGGTGAGTACCGTGGCTGTGGAGCCGCCTTTCCAGCCGATATGCCGGTAGATGGCACGATTGCCGGGGTTTTCCATGGGAAACTCCAATACATCGGCCAGCATCCCGTAACTGTTCTCATCCAGAAACCGCCGGTTGTTGAACGTAGCCATCACCTGCACATATTCCCTGGTGGTAGATGCCGTAAGCCGGTCGCTCCACAATTCCTGCATGGCCGGGCTCAGGTCTTCCTTCCTGAATTTTTTCTTGAGGGTGCTGTCGTATTTCAACGCCTTATGGATTTCAAAAGCGGTCTTGCAATAGGCCTCCTCGGTAAGCTGCTCGATGGATTTCAGGATATTCTTTTCCTTGCCTTTCTTCGGATTCTGGTAAATGAACATGCTGGCCACCAAAGGAAAGAGGCGGGTATGCTGATTCAGCCCGAACAGTGGCAGGTTGTTGTTGATATTGTCGAGGCCCAGCAGGTCCATCAGGTATTCGGTGTTGGCATTGCTGCTGAATATCATCATGCCCCTTGCCACATGGCGGAGTCCGATGCTGTCGCCGCTGATGTTGCCCGCTTCCCGTTCGTATCCAAGCCATTGACGGTGCGCATCTCCGTCCGTTCCGGGAATATGGTATTTCTCCAGTTCACTCAGGGCTACCTTGCTGTTCGGATCGATGATTTCGTTTCCGGCCTGTTTTGCGTATTCAACGGCCACCATGATTTTCACAGTGCTGGCCAGCGGCATTAGCGTGTTTTCGTTCAGCCGGGCGGTTGGGGTATCGTTGGTATTCAGCGAGAATGAGGAGCGTGTCGGGTTGGCAGCTAAAAAGGCAAGCAGCGAATCGGCGCCCCGGGGCACCTGGGCATTTGACGGATGCGCAGGTATCATAAACAGGCAATTCAGTGATACAACGAAAAGAATGCTGAATCGGGGTTGCTTGATTTTTCTCATCATGCGCAATGCAACAGTTGAATCAAAACCTGTTTTTCCACATCATGCTTTCCACCGGACGGCTATGCTGTCCGCTGTATTTGGCATTTTTCTTCTCGTTGTATTTGACGGCAATCGGTCCATCCACCGGGAAGTAGATGAGCTGGCCGATGGGCATGCTGCGGTAAACGCGCACCGGTTGTTTTACCGAAATTTCCAGGGTCCAGTTGCCGCAGAAACCCACATCCCCTTTTCCGGCGGTAGCATGGATATCGATACCCAGCCGGCCCGTGGAACTTTTGCCTTCCAGAAAAGGCACATGGGCATGTGTTTCCGTGTACTCGAGGGTGACGCCGAGGTAGAATACTTCGGGCAGCAGCAGGTAGCCCTCTTCGGGAATATCGAAATGCTCGATTTCATTGTGTTTCCGGGCATCCAGTTCCCGGTTCCGGTAGGTGGCCAGATGTGTACCCAGGTGCACATCGTAACTGTTGCTGCCCAGACACTCACGGTCGTAGGGTTCGATAATGATGCTACCCTTTTCGATTTCTTCAAGAATGCGTGTGTCGCTTAAAATCATCTGTTCGGTTTTATCGGTTTTGCGGGGCGAAGGCTTTCGCGTTCGGCACCCTAACCTGCAGCTATTTGCTTTTCTTTGTAAAAATAATTGTTCACCGCCCAATCCGCAATCGCCGCCGATCCGCATGCCGTTGGTTTATCAACAAAATATCAACCATGATGCCGAACTGGGTTTATGGCAGATTGCCGAGGACGAAGATTTTTTTTCGGCTGTTGTGCATCCCCTGCATCCCGTACCCAATCCCCGGAAACGCCTGCAGCATCTTACCGCCTTGTACACGCTGAACCGGCTGAACGGAGATTTCCCCTTTGCCGAAGTCCGCATTGCCGAAAGCGGGAAGCCCTATCTGGAAAACGGCAACGGTTTTTTTTCCCTCAGCCATAGCGATGATTTTGCCGCAGCCATCTACAGCACCGGTTTTCGTGTAGGCATTGATGTGGAAACCTACCGCGACCGGATTCACAGGGTTGCCCCGCGCTTCTTGTCCGATACCGAACAGCAACTTCTGTCGGAATCTGTTAACCCCGGTTCCGGGTTGAACCATCTACAGGTATTGACTGCCGCATGGTCGGTGAAAGAAGCGCTTTACAAATGGGAGGGGCGAACCGGTGTGGATTTTATCAGTCATCTGCATCTCGATGATTTAACGATAGCGGATGGCCGGGGTAAAGCGCTTTGCCGGGTTCAGGGGGCCATGCCCCGGGTGCTCAACGCCGAGCTGGTTTTTTTTGAAACCTGCTGCATGGCCTGGGTGGTTGGTTGATCTGCATAAAAAAAACCGGCTGTGCAGCCGGTTGTTCTCGTTGAGGGTGAGGCGTTGTTACTAATCCAACGACACCGGGTAATCGAAAAGGGCATCGTATCCGGGATAGAAACCTGTAATGGTGGCCGAACGCGATTGCCCCAGCGCCTTGGTGAATTCCTCCATGTTCTTCACATCGGTATCATCCACTTTCACAATGATGAATCCGTCGCGCATACGGGTTTGTTCGCGCAGTGCACCATCATTGATCTTGCGCACGAGCACACCACCAGGAATGCCGTATTCCTTTGCTTTTTTGGGATCGAGGTTGCCGAAATCGGCACCCAGTTTTTGCAGGGCGCTGTTTTCCTGTTTCACAAGTTCGAAGTTGCCGATCTTGTTGCGCAGGGTGACGGTGATGGTATTGTCTTTTCCGTTCCGGGAATAGACCAGCGAAATCTTGTCACCGGGTTTGTAGCGGGTAACGATCTCCTGTAATTCGGAAGGCAGGGTAACGGGGGTTCCGGTAACGCTCTTGATGATATCGCCTTTTTTGAGTCCGGCATCCTGTGCTGCGCTGTTGCCCATGACTTCGGTGACCAGCAGGCCATCGCCCTGATAATTCAGATTGAGCCTGTTTTTCTGTTCTTCATTGATGTCGTTGGTATTCACTGTGGAAACGCCGAGATATCCCCGCTGTACATTGCCGTATTTGATCAGGTCGTCAACCACTTTCTTTACGATGTTGACCGGGATAGCGTACGAGTAGCCGGAATAATAGCCCGTAGGTGAGGCAATGGCCGAATTGATGCCGATCAGCACGCCGTTGGTGTTTACAAGAGCTCCGCCGCTGTTGCCCTGATTTACGGCTGCGTCGGTCTGTATGAAAGATTCCACAGCCGTGCTGGTTTTGGTGCTTTTATTCAGACCCAGGGTTCTCGATTTTGCACTCACAATGCCCGCGGTAACCGTGGTTTCCAGATTCAGCGGATAGCCGATCGCCAGCACCCACTGACCGATTTTCACTTCGTCGGAATTTCCATAAAGCAGATAAGGCAGCCCGGCGGCATCGATTTTGATGACGGCCAGATCATAGGCTGGGTCGGTACCCACCACTTTGGCCGGATAAGATTTTTTATTGCTGAGCGTCACAGTAAGTTCATCGGCATTCTCCACCACATGGTTGTTGGTTACGATGAATCCGTCCTGGCTGATGATTACGCCCGAACCCGAAGCGCGTTGCTCGGGGATATAGGTATTGCGGTTCCCGAAAAACTGGTTGAACATGTCGTCGTCAAAAAAATCGCTGAAGGGGTTTGACGGACGCTGCCCCCTTGGTAAACTGTTGCTCACCTGCCGGGCATTGGTTTTGGTTTTGATGTGCACAACCGCAGGAAGGGCGATGGTGGCCGGCTGGGTAAAATCGACCGCTGAACCCGGAGGGGTGTTTTCGTTGAACCGGGCAAACTGATAGTTCGCGGGCAGGGTTCCGGCCGGCTGTCCGGCATATTCATTTCTTTTGGTGAAGGAATCATAGCCCCATACCGCCGCGATTGCGGTAAGGCCGCTGATGGCCACCGTGAGCAGAGGTTGTTTGAGTTGCATATCCTGGAATTTTAGAAACAAAATTAACTGATATCCGAACAAGCCCAATTTTTGTGCCTGCCGGTACAAATAACGCTTATCCTGACAAAATGTGATTTTCAGGCCGTCATCTTTAACAGAAAATTATGCGAAAGTGACATAACTTCTTGCCCAAAAATTTTCCCGTATAATGCCGATGTGATAGCTGTTTGGGCCAATGAAATTGG
>CAZZLI010000036.1:0-22818 GCA_964655055.1 uncultured Ferruginibacter sp. | reverse complement strand
TCGTATAATGCCGATGTGATAGCTGTTTGGGCCAATGATATTGGTCCATTACAGACATCCAATCGGTATTAGGTGATAAAAGGTTACGGGATTAGCCCGGATCATGAGCGCAAAGCCGTGGGAGAAAGAATTTTGCCACAAGGGGCACAAAGAGCGTCATGGAATATTTCGACTCTGCCTGCATCGCCCCTCTTTTATGGATTGAGATCAAAAAAGTCTGCGCAATCCGTTTGTCAGCGATTCAGAAAAAAAAATCAAAGGTTTGAAACCGGCGCCAATCATGAAATCCCGAAATCCTTCGAATTCTGATTCAGGCGGTAGCTGTTTATGTCTTCACGTAGTTCGAAAAAGGCAAAAATCAGATACGCCCAAAGCGGTATCTTTTGATGACACCGACCTTAGACGCAGCATGTTTTCCTTTATTGATTTCTGAAGAGGTCAGCCTGAACAATCAGGTTCAGGATGGCGCCATTATTGTACTGGAACACAGGCTGATTGTTTATGGTTCTTCCCAGTTGTTGGATCTGGTTAAGATACCCCGCTTCGATTCTGAGGTTGTTATTGAACACATACCCGAACAGGATGCACAGTCTGTTTTGATCGAAAACGTTGGTGCTGACATTTTTCCCAAAACCGATCATCACTTCGTCATAAAAACCAAGGTAGGGTGTTTTGGCCTCAACAGCTTTTCCCTTCAACGGCCACTGGCTTCTGAACAGATAGCGTATCCGGTTTCTGTACACGTACTCATCTTCCCTGTCAAGATCAGGAGAAGAGTAGCGGCCTACCCAACGTTGTTCGAGCATAAAGCGGTGGGATAGTTCAGTTTTACCGATCCGGTCGCGCACCGTGAGCATCTGCCAGCTGCGGTGTTCCCCGAAGTTCTTTCCGTACATGTTGATGGGGATTTCCCCGTAAGCATAGGTATAACAGTAGGCATAGCCTGCCCTCAATTGAATCCGGGGTGCAACCTGATAGTTTATTCCGATCCGTAGCAGATTTTGTTGGCCGGTCGTTATGGAGGGGGTTCTCCGCCACTGGAATTCTGTGTGGATGCTCGTTTTTTTTCCGGTATTGAATGTTCCGAAATAGTTGTACCAGCCGATGGCGTTGTAGTCACTGATCCTGTTGTTTTGTGCAACCGTTAACGCGCTATGGGATATCATCAGCATCAATAGAAAGACGCTGTGGCGGAAATGGATTGAAGTATTTTTTTTCATCGTATTAGCAAGATGGATAAGAGAGGGCCTTTAAAACTGTGCCGCACAAGCCCTGGCCACCCGTTCCCCGTCCATGGCCGCGCTGACAATGCCCCCCGCATAACCGGCGCCTTCCCCGCAGGGAAAAAGATTCCGTAGCATCGGATGCGCCAGGGTTTCAGAGTTGCGGGGAATTCGCACCGGGGAGGAGGTGCGGCTTTCGGTAGCTACCACAACCGCCTCATCGCTCAGGTAACCTTTCATTTTTTTTCCAAAGGCACGGAAACCCGCAGCAAGACGTTCGTAAATGAAGGGTGGAAGCACATCGCCAAGATTACGGCTCAGTGTGCCCGGGTGATAACTGCAGTCCGGCAAGTCCTGCGAAATTTTTCCGCGTACAAAATCTGTCAACCGCTGCGCCGGTGCCACGAATTTTCCACCGCCCGCCATAAAGCAATCTTCTTCAACCTTTCGCTGAAAGGCCATCAGTTGCAGCGGATGATTTTGGGGCAAACAGGATTTCGGGGCATTCTTCCTGAAATAGGTCCACACGTCCTCAGCCGATACTTCGGTCACCATGCCGCTGTTGGCAAAAGGGTTGTCGCGCTTGGAGGGGCTCCATCCGTTCACCACCAATCCGCCCTGTTCGGTGCCCGCCGGTGCGATGATACCTCCCGGACACATGCAGAATGAAAACACCCCTCTGCCGTCCACTTGCTGGTTGAGCGCATAGGCAGCAGGTGGAAGCCCGGCCGGCCTGGGTTCGGCTGCGGTGGGGCAACGGTACTGTATCCTGTCAATCAGTTCCTGCGGATGTTCCACCCTTACTCCAAGTGCGAAGGGTTTGGCTTCCAGGGCTACACCTTGTTTGTGCAGGAGTTCAAACATGTCTCTGGCGGAATGACCGGTGGCCAGAATCAGGGCATCGGCTTTGAGTACATCACCGTCATGGGTATTTACCCCTTTGACTGAATCATTTTCCAGAATCAGTCCGGTGATTTTTTTATTGAGATGGTAAATGCCGCCATGGCCCATGATGCAGGCCCGCATGGCACCGATGATCTGCGGCAGCTTGTTGGTACCGATATGCGGATGGGCTTCGTAAAGGATTTTCGGATCGGCCCCGAAATGGGTGAACAGGTTCAGCACCCGGTCTATATCACCGCGCTTCTTGCTTCGGGTATAGAGTTTGCCATCGCTGTAGGTTCCGGCCCCGCCTTCGCCGAAACAGTAATTACTTTCGGTATTCAGGATGCCGTTCCGGTTCAGGGCCGCAAGATCGCGCCGCCGGGTGCGCACATCGCTGCCCCTTTCCACGATGATGGGACGGATACCCAATTCCAGCAGTTGTAATGCGGCAAAGAGTCCTGCCGGTCCTGCTCCGGCAATCAGTACGCTTTTCGGAGCTTGGGTCACATCACGAAAATCAAAGGGGCGGAGGGGCCTTTGTATAAAAGGTTCATGGATAAAGGCCATCACCGAAAGGTTGACCCATTGCACCGACCCGCGTGCATCGAGCGATTTGCGGAGCAGATTGAATCCTGTGACCGATTCAAATGGTACACCTGCCGATTGGGCGATATGCCCGCGGATGATGGCCTCTTCGGTTGCTTCAAGCGGTTTGAGGCGGAGCGAAATGAGCTTCTGCATGGTGGTTGCCGGCTAGTTATTCCGGAGTTTGCAGCGCTTCCGTTCAGAAGGGGAGATCGCTGATATTTTCGGGATCCGCCGACGAGAACGTGTCAAGCGGTTCCGTGTATTCCGAGTCTATGGAAGAGCCTGTAGATTTTACCGGCTTCAGGGGTTCGATACGGTAGGCGTCGAGGTTGGTGAAGAAATTGACCTTTCCGTCTTTCTCCCAGCGGGTGCCTTTGATGTTGAAATAGACTTTGATCTCATCTCCCGGATTGAAGGAGTCGAGCAGGAAGGTTTTTTCCTGCACGCACTGGAACTTGACATAATTGGTGATGGTGCGCGCCCCCACTTCTTCCGTTTTTTCCACGGCAAATTCCCGCACCTTGAAGGTTTCGGTACGCTGTACCGTATCGAATTTTGCTACAAGTTTCCCGCTCAGTTCGTAACTCATGGATGCTGTTTCGGGTAAAAGTACAGGTATTCGCAGAAAAAAAATAATGGGCTTTTTCCCCTGCTGCCCGGTGAAAAAAACTAACTTACCGTTCAACTTTTTTTGTGCGGCGCAATCTCATTCCAGTTTTATTCACCTTGTTCTGGCTTACGGCCTGCCACCGGACCTTCTCTCCGCAGCAGTTGCTTTATCATGATTATTCCGTGAATGGAGCTCTGGTGCAGGATTCTGCGATGCAGGCGCTCTTGCAGCCGTACGCCGACAGTGTGAACCGCAGCATGGGCTCGGTGATTGCCGTGGCTGAACTAACCATGGAAAAGAAGAAACCCGAAGGGGCGCTGGGAAATCTGATGGCCGATATCCTGCGGCAAAAAGCGGCTGAACATTTCGACACCGTGATTGATGCCGCCTTTCTGAATTACGGTGCCATCCGTCTGCCCTTGCTGCCCGCTGGAAATATCACGCTGGGTAAAGTGTACGAGCTTTCACCTTTTGACAATACCATCGTGGTCATGCGTCTTACCGGTGCGCAACTCAGGGCTTTTGCCGACATTCATGCGGCAGCAGGCGGATGGCCCTGTTCGGGGGTAAGTTATTTGATCAGAAACAAAAGCGCTGCGGAACTGAAGATTGCAGGCCAGGCGCTGGATGAGGCGGCCGTCTATAGTATTGCAACACTGGATTATCTGGCCAACGGGGGCGATAACTGTGCCATGCTGCGTGCCCTGCCCCGAAAAGACAAGGGTGTATTGTTCCGGGAAGCCATCATCAGTTATTTTATCGGGCAGCAACGTCAGGGAAAAACCCTGTCCGCCCGAATCGAAAAACGAATCATCAATGCTGAATAGGCGGAAATTCATCACCCGAACGGGATTGGCCGCAGGATCGCTGCTGACGGGCCCTTCGTTACTTGCGGAGCTTGCCCTGGATGCTGCTTCCCGCAAACTCACCGTGCTTCACACCAATGATGTGCATAGCCGCCTTGAACCTTTTCCGATGGATGGCGGTAAATACCAGGGCATGGGTGGTGTGGCTGCCCGGGCTTCGCTGATACGCAAAATCAGAAATGAAGCCGCCCATGTGTTGCTGCTCGATGCCGGCGACATGTTTCAGGGTACCCCCTTCTTCAACATGTATAAGGGCGAGCCGGAGATCAGGGCTATGCGTGCCATGGGTTATGATGCCGCCACCATGGGCAACCACGATTTTGACGGGGGGCTGGAAAATTTCGCCGTTCAGACCCGCGATGCAGGATTTCCGATACTGGTTTGCAATTATGACTTTACCGGCACTGCCATGGAGTCGGGCTACCGGCCTTATCAGATTTATAAAAAGGGTAGGTTGAAAATCGGGGTTACCGGGGTGGGGGTTGAACTCAATGGTCTGGTGCCCGATATACTTTACGGCAATACCCAATACCTGGACCCCGTCATGCATCTGAACCGCGTGGCGGAAAAACTGAAGAAGGAGGAGGGTTGCGATATGGTCATTTGTTTAAGCCATCTGGGGCATGAACCGCGCGGAAATACCGCCGGGATTTGTGATCCGGTGCTGGCCCGTGACTCCGTTTTTGTGGACCTGATCATCGGCGGGCATACCCATACCTTTATGAAGGAGCCGCTGCTGGTGAAAAACAGGAACGGCGCCGATGTGATCGTGCATCAGGTAGGCTGGGCGGGCATTTTGTTGGGGCGTCTGGACTTCGATTTCGGAATTTCGGGGGTAAGGCGGAATGCTGCGGCGCAACAACTTTCAATAGGGAGGAAAAGCATGGAATAAAAAATTTTTTTTTTCACCTGCTCTGTTGGATATTCGCCGTCCCACAATACTTTTTTCAGATTCGTACCCTGGAAAAACCTACGGAGATTCACTGTTTACAATACTTAACTCAACATAAACCTGCTTAAGAACTGATGGAGAAAGCGTATGAAAAGGTGTGGATAAATTGTCTGGCTATCATCAGGGATATCGTAGAATGGCAGCATTACAAGACCTGGTTTGAACCCATCAAACCGGTTTCGCTCAAAGACAAGGTACTGACCATACAGGTTCCCAGCCAGTTCTTTTTCGAATATCTTGAAGAGCATTATATCAGCCTCCTCGCCAAAACGCTGAAGCGTGAACTCGGCAAGGAAGCCCGCCTCGAATACCGCATCATGATCGACA
Source organism: uncultured Ferruginibacter sp. (assembly GCA_964655055.1). Taxonomy (GTDB): domain Bacteria; phylum Bacteroidota; class Bacteroidia; order Chitinophagales; family Chitinophagaceae; genus Ferruginibacter. The sequence goes on along the minus strand of CAZZLI010000036.1, from coordinate 17,367 downwards.
GCGGCAATTCCAAAAACAAGCCGCTTACCGTGGATGTTCCGGGAAACATGTACCGCTCTTTTTCCAACAACGAGATGGACTTTCCGCTGCTGGTTTCGAATCCGGTGAAGAATCCTTTTGTGATTCCCGGACTCAAGAAGATGCAGATCGATCCGCAGCTCAATCCCGCTTATACCTTTGACAGTTTCATCGAGGGCGATTGCAACCGGGTAGCCCGCCGCGCCGGTAAAACGGTGGCCGAAAAACCCGGTACCACCTCCTTCAACCCGCTTGTTATTTATGCCGGGGTAGGGTTGGGCAAAACCCATCTGGTACAGGCCATAGGCAATGAGGTGAAGCGCCTGCACAGCAACAAGGTGGTGCTCTATGTGAGTTCCGAAAAATTCATCAACCAGTTCATCGACCATGGCCGAAATGGCGCCATCAACGATTTCATCCATTTCTACCAGCTGATCGATGTGCTCATCATCGACGATGTGCAGTTTTTCAACCGGGCCGAAAAATCACAGGATGCGTTCTTCTCCATCTTCAATCATCTGCACCAAAGCGGCAAGCAGCTGATTCTTACCAGCGACAAGCCACCCAAGGATCTGGAAGGGGTGCAGGAAAGGCTGTTGAGCCGGTTTCGCTGGGGATTGAGCGCCGACCTGCAGATGCCGGGTTATGAAACCAAGATCGAGATCCTCGAACGTCGGATGAAGAACGACGGACTGGAAATGCCCGCTGAAGTGGTCAAGTATATCGCATACAATATCAACAGCTCGGTCCGGGAACTGGAAGGGGCCATGATTTCCATGCTCGCCCAGTCGTCGCTGAACAAACGCGAGATCGATCTGGAACTGGCGAAGAAGGTGCTGCGCAACTTCATCAAGTCATCGAATAAGGAAATCACCATCGACGCCATCCAGAAGATGGTTTGCGAATATTTCGACCTGCCTTACGACAAGCTGCTGCAAAAAACCCGCAAGCGGGAAATCGTGCAGGCGCGTCAGATCACCATGTTCCTTTCCAAGGCCTTTACCAAGAATTCGCTCAAAACCATCGGCGAACATTTCGGCGGCCGCGACCACACCACGGTCATCCACAGTTGCCAGACGGTGAAAGACCTGATGGATACCGATACGCTGTTCAAGGAAAGTGTGCTGGAACTGCAGCAGAAGGTGCAGCTGGCGGCCATGTGATGACGGCTTCCCAATCCCCGTAAATCATCTTCCATGATACAACGCATTCAGACACTCTGGTTATTCCTGGCCGGGCTACTCGCTTTTCTTACCGTGAAATATCCCACCTATGGTGGCTATATCGACAGTGCCAAGCCTTATGAGGAACTGAACGGCATGTCGGGGGGCATTTTGATACTGGTGTCCACCATCCTGGTTGGTGTGCTGGCCTGGGTAGCCATTGCCTTATTCAAAAACAGGAAGGTGCAGACCTATCTCTGTTTGGCCGGTATTGCCGCAGAGGCCTTGCTTTGCTGGCTCTATTTTTCCCGGACAGCGGCTTATGTGGACGGTGTGTTTTCCTTCTTCGCGGTTTTCCATATCCTTATAATTATCTTTTTCATTCTTGCACTGACGGGGATACGAAAGGATGAGAAGCTGGTGCGTGAAAGCGACCGGTTGCGTTGATGCCCTTGCGGCGATTTACCCGATTTGTTTTCTTAAACTTTGTCACAGATATTTTCCGGTGACACTTTTCTTATTCTTCTTAAGATCGGCGGGCGTTCCGCTGAATACCAGTTGTCCTCCGTCCGCACCGGCTCCGGGACCAAGTTCAATCACCCAGTCGGCACTGCGGATCACATCGGTGTTGTGTTCAATCACCAGGATACTATTGCCCTGGTCGATCAGCGCGTTGAAGGCGGCCAATAATTTTTTGATGTCGTGGAAATGGAGTCCCGTTGTGGGCTCGTCAAAGATGAACAGGCTGCGGGTTTGCGATTTGCCCCTGCCTAAGAATGAAGCCAGTTTCACCCGCTGGGCTTCGCCTCCCGAAAGGGTATTGCTCGACTGACCCAGTTTCACATAACCCAGCCCCACATCGCTCAGGGGTTGGAGTCGTCTGGCCACTTCGGCCGCCCCGTCCTTCACCTTGCTCTCCGAGAAAAAACCGATGGCTTCATCCACCGACATTTCCAGCACGTCGTGGATGTTTTTTTCGCGGTACCTGACCTCAAGGATTTCTTCCCGGAATTTTTTTCCGTTGCAGACTTCGCAGGTCAGGTGCACATCGGCCAGGAACTGCATTTCCACAATCTGTTCGCCCTCGCCCTTGCAGGCATCGCAGCGGCCCGCATCCACGTTGAACGAGAAATGTTTGGGAAGGAAACCCCGCATCCTGCTCAGCGGTTGTTCGCTGAACAGTTCCCGGATTTCGTCGTAGGCTTTGATATAGGTTACCGGATTGCTGCGTGATGATTTGCCGATGGGATCCTGATCCACCAGTTCCACATGTCCGACCTCTGTAAGATTTCCCGAAAGATTTTTATGCAGACCCGGACGTTCAGTGCCTTCTCCGAATCGCCGCATCAGTTCGGGATAGAGGATCTGCTTTACCAGGGTGGTTTTACCGCTGCCGCTTACGCCACAAACCACACAAAGCACCTGCAGCGGGAAGTTCACATCGATATTCCTGAGGTTGTTTTGCCGCGCACCCTGGAGATCCAGGCTGTACTTCCATTTCCGGACGGCAGCGGGCGGCGCGATGCTCAGCGCATGGCTCAGGTATTTTCCGGTGAGGCTATCCGGCTGTTGGATGATTTCGTCATAGCTGCCGCTGGCAACCACTTCACCACCCAGATGACTGGCCAGCGGTCCCATATCAATGATATGGTCGGCCTGTCGCATGATCTGCTCGTCGTGTTCCACAATAACAACCGTATTGCCCAGATCGCGCAGGTTCTTCAACACAGCAATCAGCCGCTCGGTATCCCGGCTGTGCAGGCCGATGGAAGGTTCATCGAGTATATAAAGTGAGTCGGTCAGGTTGCTGCCCAAACTCCGCGTCAGCTGTATGCGCTGGCTCTCACCGCCGCTGAGTGTGGCAGCGAGGCGGTTCAGGGTGAGATAACCCAGGCCCACATCAGTCAAGGTCTTGAGCCGGTAACGTATTTCGTGCAGCAGCCGGGTGGCAATCTGCCGTTCATGTTCATTCAGTGCCAGTTGGTCCAGCCACTGCAACAAGTCGCCTGCGGGTTGCGCGCAGAGTTCACCGATATGTTTGCCGCCTATTTTCACGTACAGCGCTTCCTTGCGCAGGCGGTATCCGTTGCAGTCGGGGCAGAGGGTCCTTCCGCGGTAGCGGCTCAGCAATACGCGGTATTGTACTTTATACAGGTTCTGCTCCACCTCGTTGAAAAAATCGTTGATGCCCTGTACCGTTGCATTACCCTGCCAGAGCAGTTGGTACTGCGCTTCGCTGAGTTCACTGATGGGCTTGTGGATGGGGAACCCGTTTTTGGAAGCGGCGGTGATGAACTGTTCTTTCCATGCCGACAGTTTTTCGCCGCGCCAGGGAGCCACGGCACCTTCGTAGAGGCTCAGGTTTTTTTGCGGCAGCACCAGGTCGGGGTCGATACCCAGTACCTGCGAGAAACCTTCACAGGTGGGGCAGGCCCCATAAGGGTTGTTGAAGGAGAACAGGTTGGGTACCGGTGTTTCAAAGGTGATGCCGTCGCAGACAAAGCGGTTGCTGAATGTGACCGGCTTGTGACCTTCGACATGCAGGAGGAGTTCACCCTCGCCCTCAAAGAAAGCGGTACTAACAGAGTCGGCTACACGATGCAGGTCTTCCTGATCGAATTCCCGCACCACCAGACGGTCGATCAGCAAGCGGGCCTCATCTTTTTCCAGCGCTTGCATAAGACGCCTGCGGCCGCTTTCCGGTTGTTCCAGCAAGTCTTCGATACGCAGGGGTTCGGGAAGCGCTTTCTTATCGCTACTGGGTAATGCAATCCGGGTGAATCCTTTTTGCAGCAGCATATTCAGTTCCTCTGAAAGGTCGCGGTATGCCGAAACCCGGAAGGGGGTAAGCAGCATCAGGCGCTCGCCCGCCTTCAGTGCGGCGATAGCGTCGGTTACATCTTTCACATCCTGCCGTTTGACGATGCAGCCGCTAATCGGTGATATCGTTTGACCCACGCGGGCATAGAGCAGGCGCAGGTAATCGTAGAGTTCGGTCATGCTGCCCACCGTACTGCGCGGCGTGCGTGCGACCACTTTCTGTTCGATGGCGATGGCCGGGCAAAGGCCTTTGATATAATCCACATCGGGCTTGTTCATCCGTTGCATGAACTGCCTGGCATATGCGCTGAGGCTTTCCGCATAACGCCGTTGTCCTTCAGCAAACAGCGTGTCGATGGTGAGTGATGATTTGCCTGAACCCGAAACGCCTGTTACAACAACGAGTTGGCCTCTTGGTATTTTTACGGAAATATTTTTCAGGTTGTGTACACGTGCGCCCTGGATATGGATCGGTGAAACCGTTGCCGGTGCTGGATTTGCGGAGGGTGCTTCTTTTTTGTTTTTCATGGCGCTGTTCTACAAATGTAGCACGAAACCTTACGAAACGCTTTTATCGTTCGTAGTTTTACTACAGAGTTTTACGATGCATTTACGAAAAAAAAAGTTAAAAAAATCATTGCGCTGTTAATTTCTTGTTTATCTTCGAGTTCCAATATTCAATCTACGTGAAAAGCCCGCGGTACGCTCCTCGCCGCAAAACTTCTCCCCGAAAATTGTTTGTTGGCCTATTATCCAAATCTATAAACAACCAAAAACCGTCACAACATGAAATGTCTCGTCAGCCTCACTGACCAGCAGTTGGTACAACTGTACGTCGAGGGAAACACCGAAGCGCTTTCCACACTGGTAACCCGCTACAAGGACAAGATCTACACCTCCATTTACCTTCTGGTAAAGGACAAGTATCTGGCCGAAGACCTCTTCCAGGATGTATTCATCCGCATCATCGACACGCTCAAGGGCGGGCGTTACACCGATGAAGGCAAATTCCTCCCCTGGGCCCTGCGTATCGCACACAATATGTGTGTCGACCATTTCCGCAAGGTGAAGCGCAGCCCGAGTATCAAAACCAGCGACGACCGCGACATCTTTGAAGTACTGAACTTCAGCGAGCCCGGTGCCGAGCAGAAGATGATGCAGAGCCAGAGCCACGACCGTGTGCGCCGTATGATCGACATGCTGCCCGAGGATCAGCGTGAAGTGATCATCATGCGCCACTATGCCGACCTCAGCTTCAAGGAAATCGCCGAGCTCACCAACTGCAGCATCAACACCGCGTTGGGCCGGATGCGCTACGGGTTGATCAACCTGCGCAAGATGATGGCCGAAAAGCAGATCGCCCTTTGATCGGGAGCTGATTCTTTTCATCTCAAAAAAGTAACCCGGCGGTAATTCCGCCGGGTTTTTTGTTAAAAATCAGCTTGACCTGATGTTCGGCGAATAGGGGCACTGAATTTGCACTGATACGAAAGTGATTTATCGTACAGCCCAAAAAAAACCCGTATCATGCCGGTTGAATAGCTGTTTGGGCCAATTAAATTGGTCCTTTACAGCGATCAAATCGTTATGAACAGGCGATTCTGTATTTTTACCCCTAATACCATTCGCTCTGCGTCGCGCCTGGAACATATTGAAGGGTGTTTTCATTTCCCTTGTGCTGCTGCTGGTTATCCTTTATGGCCTGCTGCATCTGACGCCCGTCCAGAACTGGCTGGTGACCCGGGTGACCCGTGTGTTGAGTAAGGAGCTGAACACTACCGTCCGAATCGACCATATCGATCTTGATTTTTTCCGCCGGCTGGAACTCAAGGGACTACTTATTACCGATCTCAAAAAAGACACCCTGCTTGCCGCGGGGTCGGCCACCGTAAATATCACCGACTGGTTCTTCCTGCACGAACATCCCGTCATCCGTTATGTAGGTTTGAAGGATGCCCTGATCCGGATCAATCGGCAGGACTCCGTATGGAACTACCAGTTTCTTGAAGATTATTTTTCCGGTTCGGGAAAAAAGAAAAAGAAAGGACAACTGCAACTCGGACTCGAACAGGTGGAGCTGGTTAACGTGCGGCTGGATAAGAAAGATGGCTGGAAAGGTCAGGACCTTTCCGTTTCCCTGGGAAAACTTTCTTTGCTTACCGATAAATTTGACCTGCCCGGCAAGAATATTTCCATTCAGAGCCTTTATCTGCGCGCCCCCGTTTTTGCGCAGCATGATTATACCGGTGCACGCGAGCGGGCCGGATATGTCTATCATCCCGTACCCGATCATGTGAAAAGCCACTGGAATGAAGACGGGTGGGTGATCAGGGCAGGAGCGATTTTGATTGAACAGGGCCGATTCATCGGTACCCGTGAATCGGACCGGGCTGATTATACCGACCATTTCGACGAACAACATATCGATGTGAGCGCCATCAACGGATCGCTCAAACAGGTATCCTTTGTGCGCGATTCAATTCAGGCAGAATTAAAGTTGTCCGCCCGCGAACGCTGCGGCTTCGAACTCAAAGACCTCTCCGCCGCCTTCACTTTCGCACCTGAAATCATGTCGTTCAATAACCTGAACCTGGAAACGCCGAAGAGCAGGCTGGGTGATTATTATGCCATGCGCTACCGGCATTTCGAAGATGATATGGCCGATTTCATCAGCAAGGTCAATCTGGAAGCCCGGTTCACGAACAGCATTCTCCACAGCGACGATATTGCCTATTTCGCTCCCGAACTGAAAACCTGGAAGCGTTCCATCAGCCTGAGTGGAAAAGCTTCAGGTACCATCCGCGATCTGGATGCGCCCTATCTTCATGTCAAAAGCGGCAATACGGTCATCGATGGTTCGCTCAAACTGAACGGACTGCCCGATATCGACAATACCCTGATCACTTTCCATGCCGACCGGTTTCAGACCAACTATGCTGAACTCGCGGGCATCATTCCCCAGCTGAAAACCATTCGTGACCCCGACCTTTCCCGATTGGGCCTGATTCAGTACAAGGGAACATTCACCGGACTGATCAACGATTTTGTTGTGTTCGGCCGGGTCAATACCGCTTTGGGTGCGCTGGATACCGATCTGAAACTCAAGCTTCCTGCCGGCAAAGCGCCCAGCTATTCCGGTTCGTTGTCCACCTCGGGTTTCGATATCGGAAGGCTTACCGGAGACTCCAAACTCGGCACAATCGCCCTCACCGGTAAGATTACCGGCAGTGGATTCTCCCTTAATGAACTGAATCTGAATTTCGACGGGAATGTGCGTCGTTTTGATTATGACGGATACGCCTACCAGAACATTCTGCTGCGCGGCGATTTCAGCAAGCGGCTGTTCAGCGGTTCGGCAAGCATCAACGATCCCAACCTCCGTATCGATGATCTCAGAGGGCGCATCCGGTTCAATCCCGGCAACCCCGAGTTCTTCTTTGATGCGGCGTTGCTGCGTTCCGATTTCCGTAAGCTCGGATTCACTTCCGATAATTTCTCCCTCTCAGGGTTGTTCAGTTTCAGCTTCACCGGAAACACGATTGACAACTTCCTGGGTACGGCCCGGGTTACCGATGCCTGTGTGGAACGCGACGGACTTTCGATGAAGGTGGATTCGCTGGTCTTACGGTCAACGATTGACGAAGGACAGAAACTGCTTACCCTGCAATCGAACCAGCTTGATGCCCGGGTGCGGGGGCGCTTCACCATCAACAGCCTTCCCGGGGCCTTCCAGTTGTTCCTCACCCGTTACTATCCCGCTTATGTGAAGGCGCCACGCTATACATTGCTGAACCAGGATTTTGATTTTCATATCACTACCAAGGAGGTGGATCCCTATGTGGCCCTGATTGACAGCCGTCTGCGCGGATTCAGCAACAGCGATATTTCCGGCAGCCTGCGGCTCAATACCAACGACCTGAATGTTCAGGCTTCGGTTCCCCGCTTCAGTTACGACGGGCGGGTATTCAACAACATCCGTGTCGATGCGAAAGGCAATTTCGATTCGCTGGTTACCCGGGTGAACGTCAGGGAAATCGAAATCAACGATACCCTGCATCTGCCTTCGGCCGACCTCTATGTGCGTTCGGCGCATGACAGTTCATTCGTAAGTATCCATACCAGCGCCACACACACGTTGTCCGGAGCATCGGTAAACGCCCTGGTGCAGACCATGAGCGACGGGGTTCAGGTGGATTTTTCGCCTTCCTCCTTCATCATCAATGACAAGAAATGGCAACTGGAACAGGATGGTCGCATCAGCGTGCGCAGCAACCAGGTGACGGCCAATGATGTACGTTTCGTTCAGGGCGATCAGATGCTTTCCATTTCCACACGTCCATCCGAAGAGCGGGAGAATATGAACGACATTCTGATCGGACTGCACAAGATCAATGCGGAGGATGTACTGCCCTATTTCCTCACCCAGCCCCGACTTGAGGGAATCGTAACCGGTGATGTACGGATTGCCGATCCTTTTGGTAAACCGCAGATCGATTATGATGCCAAAGTGGAACAGTTGCGGATGGACGGAGATTCCCTCGGTTTGGTCAAAGGTCGCGGCCGTTATGACATGCGTTCCGGAATTGTGACCTTCAATGCATCGGCCGACAATCCCAAGGCACGGTTTTCTGCGGAAGGGCGTATCAATACCCACGACAGCACGGGGCGCAATACCGATATCGCAATTCGTTCCGAAAATCTTGACCTTTCCCTGCTCAATACCTATCTGGGCGATGTGTTCAGCGATATCCGCGGGCAAGCCAATACCCGCGACCTGAAAATTGTACGGGACGGATCGGCCATCCGCCTGCTTGGGCTGGTCAATGTTACCGACGCCTCGCTGGTAGTGAATTATACCCGCTGCCGTTATCTGCTCCGGAATGAGAGTGTGGTTTTCAATACCGATGAGATCGATTTCGGAAACATGGTACTTTACGATACCCTGGGCAACCAGGCAAAGCTGAGCGGAAGGATGTACCACCGCTTTTTCGACCAGATCGAATTCGACAGCATACGCTTCACCGCCGACAGGCTCCTGCTGCTCAATACCACCAAGAAAGACAATAACCAGTTTTACGGCAAGGTGATCGGCTCCGCCAGTTTCATGCTTAATGGCTCGGCCGACAACATGGTGATGGATATTGCCGGCGAACCTTCCATCAACGATACCAGCCAGATCAGCATTCTGAGCGGCAGCAGTGTGGAAACGGGCAATATCGACTATATCGATTTCATTCAGTACGGTACTGAGATGGAAACCGGTACAACGGGAAAACTGAGCAGCCGTATTCTGGTGAACATGGATATCAAGGCCAATCCTTCCTGCAAGATTGATGTGATTCTGGATGAGGCTACGGGCGATGTGATCAAGGGAGTCGGCAACGGACAGCTCAACATCCGTGTGGGCAACCGTGAGCCGCTTACCATGAACGGCAGATACGATATCGTGAAGGGGGATTACAAGTTCAACTTCCAGACGGTATTGCAGAAGTATTTCAAGGTCAGCAGCGGAAGCATCATCTGGAGCGGGGATCCCTACAATGCCAAGATCGACATCATCACCGAGTATGAAGCCGAAAAAGTCGATTTCAGCAACCTGTCGAGCTCCTTCCAGCAGCGCGACAACATCATGATTGTAGCCCACCTCACCGAGACCCTGCTCAAACCCTCCATTGATTTCGAATTCCGCCTTCCCGACGGCAGCGCGGTGCGTAACAATTTTGAAATCGTAAAGCGGCTGGAACAGTTCCAGCAGGATAAGAACGAACTGAACAAGCAGGTGACTTCCATCCTGCTGTTCAATACCTTTCTCAACGCCACCAGCAACCAGGGCATCATCACCGCAGGTGTGGGTTACAACGTTATTGCCAGCACCATCGGCGGCGTGGTATCGGGTGCGGTATCGGGATTCTTCAACAAGGTGTTGCAGAAATATGTGAAGAACCTCGACTTCAATTTTGATGTGAATTCCAGCATAACCCGGGTGAATGACGCCGATTTACAGAACAATGTCGAACGCCTGCAGGCGGCTGCCAAAAGCAACCTGGTGTATACCCTGCTCAACGGACGGTTGATTATCACCGCCGGCTTCAATCTCGATTACAACAATCCCTATGCTAACCTTGGCCGTGCCAACAACGTGCTGATCACGCCCGACTTCACTGCAGAATGGATCCTGAGCCGCGATGGCCGCGTGCGGGTGGTGGCATTCAACCGGACGAATGTGGATATGGTCGGTCAGCGGATCCGGACCGGAGCCCGGCTCAGTTACCGCAAGGATGCGGAAAGTTTTGCCGGACTCTTTTCTAAAATGATCAACGACGACCGGCGATGATGGCGAATTCAATCGGTTGAAGGGCTACTCTTTCTTCTCGCGATCCATGATCTTGTGGCCGAGTTTGTCGCGTTTGGTGGTCAGGTATTTCTCATTGTGCGGGTTGGACTTGATTTCTACGGGTACCGTATCGACAATTTCCAGTCCGTATCCCGATAATCCAGCCCGTTTCCGGGGGTTGTTGCTCATCAGCCGGATCTTGCTGATGCCCAGATGGCGTAAGATCTGCGCACCCACCCCGTAATCACGCTCATCCATCCCGAAGCCCAGTTTGAGATTGGCTTCAACCGTATCGTATCCCTGTTCCTGCAGTTTGTAGGCCTTGAGTTTATTGACGAGTCCGATACCCCGACCTTCCTGGTTCATATATAACACGAGACCTTTACCTTCCTGTTCAATGCGCCGCATGGCAAGATGCAGCTGGTCGCCGCAATCGCAACGCAGGGAGCCGAGGATATCACCGGTGACGCAGCTGCTGTGCACACGAACGAGCACAGGCTCATCTGTTTTCCATTGGCCTTTCTTGATGGCCAGATGGATATCGCCGGTATTCAACTGGCGGAAGGCAATCAGTTCGAATTGCCCGTATTCGGTGGGCATGTTCACCGATTCCTCCATGCGGATTAGCGATTCCTTGTTCAGCCGGAAGGCAATCAGGTCGCGGATAGAAATGATTTTCAAATCGAATTGACGGGCCATTTCCTTGAGCTCAGGCAAGCGGGCCATGGAGCCGTCTTCGCTCATGATCTCCACAAGAACACCGGCTGGTTGGAATCCGGCAAGCCGGGCAAGGTCAACAGTTGCTTCCGTATGGCCTGATCGGCGGATCACACCTCCTTTTTTTGCTCTAAGGGGGAAAATATGTCCGGGTCGACCAAAGTCGGAGGGCAGGGAGTCTAGACTAATCAGCGCCTGTATGGTTTTGGAACGGTCCGATGCCGAAATGCCTGTAGTGCAACCATGACCGAGCAGGTCGATACTAACGGTGAACGGCGTGGTATGCAAGGAGGTATTGTCCGATACCATGGGATGCAGTTCCAGTCGGTCGCAGATGGCTTCGTCAAGCGGCGCACAAATCAGCCCCCTTCCGTGTTTGCTCATGAAATTGATGATTTCAGGCGTCACATTTTCGGCGGCGGTGATCAGGTCGCCCTCATTTTCACGGTCCTCGTCGTCAACAACAATCACCAGCTTGCCTTGTCTGATATCGGATAAGGCACTTTCAATGGAATCGAGCATCGTAAGTATTTTTGTAAAGGTAGGTTGTCTGATTTCAACAAGACTTCCAGTCTTCCTTTCAATAACAAATGAATGTCATCATATGTTTAAATGATGGTTTCCTGCAACCCATTTCGCGTTAAATAACGCACCTTTGCCACAAACTTAGTTTTATGAGAAAATTCTACGCATTGTTTTTAGCTGGTTTATTGTCAGTTTCCGGGCTACAGGCTCAGGAAACCACTTCCGAACTTCTGGGAACCGTTTCATCCGCTTCGGTCATCAGCGGTGCCACAATTACCGCAGTGCACCTGCCTACCGGAACCACCTACACGGCGGTGAGCCGTAAAAACGGCAGCTTCAATATCGCCAATATGCGCGTGGGCGGTCCCTACAAAGTGACTGTAACCCATGCAGGTTTCCGCGAAGAAGTGCAACAGGATATTTACCTGACTCTGGGTACGGCCTTCAAAACCGATTTCCGCATGCAGCCCTCCGATGTGGCCCTCACCGAAGTGGTGGTATCGGCCGTGAAAAGCGACAAGGTGTTCAGCCGCAGTCGCACGGGTTCTGCTGAAGTGATCACCCGTCCGCAAATCGAGCGCCTGCCGGCTACCAACCGTTCGCTTTCCGACTTTACCCGGCTTACGCCTACTTCCAACGGCAACAGTTTCGCCGGCCGGAGCGGCTCCTACAACAATCTTACCGTCAATGGCGCCAGTTTCAACAATACCTTCGGGCTGGCCGGCACGCTGGGTGGTCAGACCAATTCACAGCCTATCAGCATCGATGCGCTCGACCAGATCCAGGTGAACATTGCGCCCTATGATGTGACGCTGGCCGGATTCACCGGAGCCGGCATCAATTCGGTTACCCGAAGCGGTACCAACGAGTTCAAAGGTTCTGTCTATTATTTCCTGAAATCGCCCTCGCTGACCGGACTCAAGGTGGGCGCAACTACGGTGCCCCGTCAGGAGTTCGACTTTTCGAACCGCGGTATCACCATCGGCGGACCCATCATCAAAAACAAACTCTTTTTCTTCCTGAGCGGCGAGCAGGAGCGGATCAGCGCTCCGGCCACATCACGCATCGCCAGCCGCAACGGGGCTCCGGCCGACAATGTGGTTTCAGGGGCAAGGGCTTCCACACTCGATTCGCTGCGCAATTTCCTGATCAATCGCTTCAATTATGATCCGGGGGCATACGAAAACTACACCTACGATACCTACAGCGACAAGATCACCGCAAGGCTCGATTTCAACATCAACAAGAACAATACCCTCAACATCAATTACTATTACCTCAAGTCGTACCGGAATGTGGCCCCCAGCAACAGCGGAGCTCCCACCAACGGCCGCTCGCCCAGCATCACCGGCATGCCGTTCTTCTCCTCGTCGTATGTCATCAACAATAATTTCAACATCATCATCGCCGAGCTGAATACGAAGATCTCTTCCAAAGTATCGAACAAGCTGCAGGTGGGCTATAACCAGCTGCGCGATTTCCGCAGCAGCCCGGGCGGGGTGTTTCCCATGGTGGACATCATGAACGGACAGGGTGCCTCGCTTACCTCATTCGGTTATGAGCCCTTTACTGCCAACAACAAACTCAATACCGACACCTGGCAGTTCAACGATATTGTCACCATCTTCCAGGGTAAGCACACCTTCAATATCGGAACGCAGAACACCTTCAACAAATTCCTGAACGGATTCGCACCCAACTATTACGGCAATTACCGCTTCGCCAATGTCGATTCCTTTTATGCCAGCGTAAATGAAGGACGGGCCAATGCCACTCGTTATGCCCTTCAGTATTCGGCACGCAAGGGCGGCGAGTTTCCTTTTGCCCGGCTGAATGTGGCGCAGTTCGGATTCTTTGCACAAGACAAGTGGAATGTCACCAAAAACTTCCGCCTCACGCTGGGCATCCGTGCCGATATGCAGGTGTTCGACCAGAACTTCGTGACCAATGCCAATGCCGATTCGCTGGTTTACCGCGACGGCATCCGTATCGAAACCGGCCGTGCTCCAAAAAACCAGCTGCTCTGGAGTCCGCGTGTGGGCTTCAACTGGGAACCCGACCCAAGCGGCAAGTTGCAGATCCGCGGTGGGGCAGGTGTTTTCGCCGGCGCTCCGCCTTTCGTATGGCTCAGCAACCAGGCCAGCAACAACGGGGTCGATTTCGGGTCCTATGTGATTCAGCCCAACCAGGGTGGTGTGGCGCCTAACGACCCGCGCTTCATCTTCCAGTCGGATGTTACGGCGAACGTACCGGTCAATGCGCAGTCCAACACCCGCTATAACCTGGCCGTCACCGACCGCAACTTCAAGTTTCCGCAGGTATTTCGTGCCAATCTCGCCTTCGACTACAAACTGCCTTTCAACATCGTGGCAACCCTTGAAGGAATTTACAACAGGGATATCAACGCCGTGTATCACCGCAATATCAACCTGCCCCGCACCGGAAGTCCGCTTTTCGGTTTCGACAACCGCATCCGTTATACTTCTCCCTTCATCTACAGCGGTGCAGGAGGTGCTACTGCCAGCAATCCCAGCATCACCGACGCCATCCTGATGAGCAACACCAGCAAGGGTTATGCGTACAATTTCACGCTACAACTCCAGCGCAACGTGAAGAATCTCTACACCATGATCGCCTACACCTATGGTGACAGCCGCTCGGTGAACGACGGCGGATCCATTGCCCAGTCCATCTGGCGCGACCGGGCGGTGTCCGGCGACCCGAACGACAATGTCACTTCCTACTCGAACTTTTATCAGCCTCACCGTGTAATAGCTGCAGCAACTTACCGTTTTGAATACGCGAAGCATTATGCCACTTCTTTCGGCCTGTATTTCGAATCGGCCAACGGCGGAACCGCCAGCTATCTCTATGGCACCAATCCTTCGAACAGTGCCGACCTCAACAACGACGGACTGCTGAACGATCTGATTTATGTACCAGTGGCTAAGGAAGAAATCATCCTCGAGCGCACAGGCACCAGTGATCCACGCACACCCGATGTGCTCTGGCAGCAACTGGATTATTACATCTCTCAGGATCCTTATCTCAGCACCCGTCGCGGGAAATATGCCGAGCGCAACGGCCTGTTGCTGCCCTTTTACACCCGGGCCGACCTGAACTTTACGCAGGACTTCTATGTAACGGTAAACGGTAAACGAAATACCCTGCGGTTCACCATGGATATCTTCAATTTCACCAATCTGCTGAACCGCAACTGGGGGATTTTCCGGACGCCCAACCGCACCAACCTGCTGAACTTCCTGCGGGTGGAGAATTCGGGACCCAATGCGGGCAAACCGGTGTTCTCCTTCCCTTATCTGGATGCGGCCAACCGTGTGCCCCTGAGTTCCACTTTCCAGAACAGTGTGGGACAAGGCTCACGGTACCAGATCCAGCTGGGGTTGCGGTACATCTTCAACTAAGCGGAAACAACTTCTTCGTAAAACCCGGCTACACAAGGCCGGGTTTTTTCATATGCAGCCGAACACATCTTTCGCTGTGCGGAAGGTATTGCAATGGGCTTCCACAATCAGCCGGATATCGGGACTGTATCCGCCGCCCATGGCCACCACACAGGGAATGTTCAGGCTATGAAGGCGTTCAAATACCATCCGATCGCGCTGCAGACAGCCTTGCATGCTTAGGTTGAGTTTGCCGAAGCGGTCGCTTTGTAGAATATCCACCCCCGAGAGATAGAAGGCCAGGTCGGGTTTCTGCTTTGGCAGGATGTTATCAAGGTTTTTTTCAAGCAGGTACAGGTATCGATGATCATCGGTTCCGTCGGGCAGTTCGATATCGAGGTCGCTTTTTTCCTTGTGGAAGGGATAATTGTTTTTCCCGTGCATGCTGAAGGTGAACACCTGTGGCTTTTGTTCAAAAATCTTTGCGGTACCATTGCCCTGATGCACATCCAGGTCGATGATCAGCAGTTGAAGATCGGGTTGCTTCTTCAGCAATACGTTGGCGGCTACGGCCATATCGTTGAGCAGGCAGAAGCCTTCGCCCCGGTCGGCGAAGGCATGATGCGTACCTCCGGCAATGTTCATGGCGACACCGTTTTCCCGGGCATAGCTGCAGCAGTCGATGGTTCCCCGGGTGATGATCAGCTCACGGGTTGTGAGTTCAGGTGATTGCGGAAAACCGATTCTTCGTTGCTCGGTTGCGCTCAATTTTTGATGATGCAGTTTGTGCAGATAAACCGGGTCGTGCGTCAGCAGCAACTCTTCGTCGGAGCAGATTCCGGGGCTGAAGAAATGCTCATCACCGAGCGTGCCTTCATGACGCAGCTGCTCAGGAATCAGTTCGTATTTCAGCATGGGGAAGCGATGACCTTCCGGAAGCGGATGCGCATAACAAGGGTGGTAAGCTACATTGAGTATGTTCTGCTTCATGGATGAAGGGCAAGAATCTTGGGGCTTTGCCCGGTTCGTTCGCCGGGAATCAGGGCAAACACCTGATCGCCCTTGCGGGGCCTGATGGTATGATGACCGCAGAAACGGCTGAATGCCGGCAGCAGGGCCTGTTGTTTTCCGAAATGGAAACAGGGAAAGCGGAGCGATTGCCTGCCCTTGCCCTGTATGCCGATGGCCGGATGTACATGGCCGCTGAAAACATAGTAGGTGTTTTTTTCTTTGGCATCCAGTGCTTCCCTGTCATGCACAAAAGCGAAGGGCCCTTCCTTTAGCACCTGCGGAATGATGTTGATGCCGGCCTTTTCATAGAAGGATGCGGAAAGGATATCGTGGTTGCCTTTCACCAGTAGGATGTTGAGTTGACTGAAATCGCTTCGCCACTTGCAGAAAAGTTCTAGCTCGCGGTTGGCATGGCTATGAAACATGTCGCCTGTAACCACAAGGGTTTCCGCCCTGAAATACCGGATGGCTTCAAAGAGGCGATGCAGGTCTTCGAGATAGATGGAAGCCGGTACACCGATACCCGATTTGCGGAAGTGGCCGGTCTTGCCCAGATGCAGGTCGCTGAGCACAAGAGTTTTCCGTTCCTCCCAGAATACCGAGCGGTCGGCGCTGAGCAGGAGTTGCTGGCCGGCAAGCGGATGGGGCAGGGCGGAAGGCATCGGGCGAAGATAAGCGTCTGCACAAAAACCTCATCCCGCGGATGGGTTGTGGCTTGTTTTGTTGAACCGTTTTTTCTCTATTTTCGGTGAAATTTTAAACATTACCATCATGACAAACACATCTTCTTTTCCAGGCGAGGCCAATCAACAACTGCCTTCGGGCCTGAAAACCCTGACCCTGCTTACCCTTATCGGCAGCGTATTGCAGATCCTGCAAGGCATCTGGTCGTATTTCGGTGCGCAGAAAAACTATGATGACCTGGTTAAGGCACAATCCCAGATGCAGGATGCGCCTGAATGGGTGAGGAAAATGACCGGTCCTGAAATGCTGGAACTGGCCCAGAAATCCGTGCAATACAAGCTGCCCATCATGCTGATGGCCGTTCTCGGCGGTGTGCTCTGCCTTTACGGCGCCTTGCAGATGCGCAAGCTCAAAAAAGACGGATACACCATCTGGCTTGCCGGTGAACTTTTGCCGGTGATTGGCGGTTTCCTTCTTCTGGGCAGCGGAGCCATGTCGGGCTGGCTTGCCGGACTCTCCCTGATCTTCCCGATGGTTTTCATCATCCTCTATACCCTGCAGCGAAAGCATCTCGTCAACTGATTGTACCGATTCAGGCTGTCTGTTCGCGGATCATCCGTTGCACCCGCTCTTCCCATTTTTCGGAGGAGAGCTGGTTGCGGTTGAGTCCGTCGGCCATGATCGGGAAACA
>CAZZLI010000035.1:0-23454 GCA_964655055.1 uncultured Ferruginibacter sp. | reverse complement strand
GTCTGTGATGAAAAACTTACCTATGATTTTTCCGGTGTGCAGGCTGCAGCAGCGGATATGACCGTGCAGTGGAATCACCTGAAAACACTCCTGGAGAATTATGATGAGGCACGCTGGGAAAACGAGTCGGTGGAGTTGCTGGTTGCGGGAAAACCGCTGGTGACCCTTCCCCGAAAAGATATGATGTGGTTTTTCTTCTTCGATATCATCCACCATCGCGGCCAGTTGTCGTCCTATGTACGGCCCATGGGTGGAAAGAATCCCGCCGTATATGGCTATAGCGCCGATACACTTTGACAAGCTTCTTCATATTGACATGGCCGGGCCCTTTGTTTCAAGCCCTTCGCTAGGGTTGCAGAATGATAAGTCCGAAGGAGCTGCTTTTTCGTATCGCTTATCCTAAACCTATCCCGATCTGTCAATGGCTACAGGCGAATGGGCTTTTTTAATCCGACTCCTTTGATAAGGAAAACGGCGGAATACACTATCGGTAAGATCCGGAATTATTCACCATTAAATCATTTATCATGAACACTGTAATCACGCATACACATAAAAGCCTTACCAAAAGATTTTACAAGGACAAGGGCCTCTGGTACATCGATTTGCCCGAGTTTCTGGAAGCGGGGGCAGGCACCCGCTCCGACCTCCTGATGGTGGACGGATCCGACAGGATGCTCGATATGCTATCGGGCAATACCGGTGAGGTAACGGTCCGGTTCAGCAACCGCCCCTCCGATGCCGGCGACAGTGATGCCGTCATGCATATCGCCGAATCGGGGATGAACCGTCAGGTACTGGATGCGGTGGGGCATGCGCCTATTGGATATGGACGGTATTACAATTCAGTGGCTAACCTTGGGGGGATAAGGCAGGAATTGCGCACCTGGCTTTGTCCTGTTGCGGAATGGATTTTCGGCTATTATCCGGAAACCATCTGGGTGAAAATCGTAAACATTTAGGTAGATACGGACGATTGTCCGTATCTACTTTATATTTCTTTTTAGCGTGTAATGGTGAGGGTTACACCCGGACTGATCGTAAACGTGGCTCCGGGTGCTATGTAAATACTTCTGCAAATACCATTGGTGTTTAAAATCACAGTACCGCTGTTGATCACTACATCGGTATTTCCATCTGGTATATTCCCACAACTCCAGTTGGCAGGAATGTTCCAGAAATTATTAACGCTGCCTGTCCAGTTGTTTTCAATTTTCAAGGTAGTCGCAATATCAGTCGTTCCGTCTACCACACAGCGGTATTTATAACCATAAAAGGAGGAGGGGAGATTGATCAGTCCCAAGGCATTCGTATTGGTGCCTGAATAATTTGCATTATTGCTGATATTCACATAGCCGGTACCGGTATTTACTTGCCATTGGTAAACGGTGCCGGAAAAACTGGCAAAGAGTGTTGTATCTCCGCCCGGGCAAACAGGCCTGGGCGATAGGTTGAGTACCCGCACATTTACCGAATCAGAGCTGCTGCAACTTCCATTCGATGCAGTGAGTATGTAAAGGGTTGATACCTCCGGCGAAACAATTGGATTGGCTACGGTAGCGGTAAATCCTGCCGGTATCGATGTCCAGCTATAGCTGACACCGGTTTGGGCCAAAGAACCAATTTGAATGCTGCCTCCTTCAAATAATGTTGCGTCAAAGCCTGCGTCCGCTACAGGACAAATCAGTGAATAGTTGCCGGCATCCGCACCTATGTCAACCGGGGTAAGGCTGTTTCTGTTTTCGTTGTCAAAATCTTTTGTTAGTGTGTTGGCGCCGGTATTGGCATCTCCACCCACGCCTTCAGCCGGTGAACCATAATTTAAATGGAGGTTTACAAAACCGCTTCCAGAAGAAGGCGATACAAAGCTTGGGTTTGCAAATATTGAATTGACGTCTAAGCCTGTTCCCGTTTTCCAATCATTAAAAGTATTGTACCTGTCAAAGCGGCCATAAGTTCCGAGAATACCACCCACGCCATCAAAGTAATACAAGTTATAGTTAAGGCCATAACTCAAATCAATATTGGCACACTGGTGCTTTGTATTGAACAGCGGGGAGGCATTGGAACGGGCGTTGTAAAAAATATTATTGAAACAAAAAGTTGGTAACGCATTGCCTAAAAACAAAAAGCAATTGCTGCCAATAAAACCATCGGTTACATTAGAGCCACCAATGTAAATACTATTGTGCGTCATTACATGGCCGCCAGATACCCCAACAAATGAGATCGCTCCATTTGTAATACTTGCACCGTTACTATCGAGGCCCAGGCTGATCATATTGTTTTCAACGGTACCGTATTTTTCTGGTATTTCAATGCCGGTAATTGAGGTGGCAGAAGCCGCACTAAGGCTATGAATAAAATTCCTTCGCAATTCTAAATATTCACCAGACAATATACCTATGACAGTTCCACTCCGGGTGGTATTAAGGTTTTGCAAGGCATAGATCCTGTTATTTTCCACTAAATTTTTTGCAGCTCCGGTTGCTCTTACATAAAGCGCAATACCTTTAATAGTAGGGTAGTTACTGCTTTGGCTAATGCCGTTGCTGAGTTGAAAAATGCTGTTATTGCAAACACTGTCTACACTGCCATTATTCAAACTACTAATACTGATACCCTCCAATGCAGCATCACTTGTTCCTCCACTTACAGAGAAACGGCTTATCGTATTGTTATTAATCTTAACAGCGGCGCCTATACAATTTATCCCATAGGTAGGTGAATTTCCATTGTTTATAATGCTATTGTAAACTGCAGGATTGCCAATGGTATTGTTGTAAATATTAGTGGCTATTCCCAGTACAAATACGGGCCTTAAAGTAATGCCCCCATTTTGTGAATAACAACGGATATAATTGAATTGATTGTTGCTGATATTGGTTTGGTGTTCTATTGTTTGGATGCCGGTGAATTCAATATTATTTTCTTCAAATGATTGTGTACAATGAAGGCTATCTGCGCTGTTGAGAGAGCCAAATTGGTTGCCAGAAATTTCGGTTAATTGGGGATTGTATATTCCACTATCCGTATAAACAAGATTGATTTTTGATCCGTTACTGATACTGGTACTATTCGTAGAGTTAAAAAATCTCATCCTCTTAAAATAATTATTGGTGATATCTGCGTTGCCGGATACGTAAACACCCGTAAAACTGCTTTTGTAATCAATATTCATTGGATTGCCAAGACCACCTGGCATTGTTCCTCCAAAATGATTTTGGCTGATGATGTGGCTGTTGCTAATAGATGGAGAATTAATTTTTATTATTGCAGCATCTCGGGTATAAATAATACTGGTTGTGTTAAAAAAACTATTGCCAATTATCTTCCAGCTATCGTTATAGTTTTCCAGCCGGATGGCATGGTCAGAAAAATCGTAAAAATTGCAGTCGATGATAGAGTCGTTGTTGTTTTCCCTGTTGGTGACGGCACTGCTGTACAACAATACCGGCTTGGCATTGGATGCTGATACGGTGCTGAAAAAATCGCATGATTCTACTTTGTTATGGTCGCATCCATTCCCTTTCGAACCTGTAAAACTGACCAATCCACCCAATGAACCACTTGCCGTATTGCTGCTGCTGAACTTGATGTGCAAAAATTTATTGTTGGAAGCATTGATCAACCGGAGTGCCGGAGCAGCCTGGCTGTTGCTGATGGTTAATTGGCCGGTTGTGCCGATACCACCCGGCCTTCCATCTACGGTTAAATAACTCACACTGTCCAACAGGATCACGGCGGAGTTGCTGTTTCCGTTTACAACAATATTGTTGGCGTCTGCCGCAGGGCGGATGGTGATCCGGTTATTGCCAAGGCAAGGTACCGCCGCATCTTTTGGAAAAACAATGCTAATGGCTTCATTACTGCTGTTATATGAATTCAACAGTTCAAACACCAGGTTTCCTGCCACACCCCTTGTTTTAATCCCGTCTGCCACTTTGGTAAGCGAGGGGAAATTACCACCTGTGCCAACTGTGTACCTGCCGTTTAATGCACAGTATGTGGTACCGGTTACCACATTGCTGGTAATGAGGCTACCCTCGGTTGCAGCCTGTACTTTCCAATAATATGTGTTGCCCAGCACCAGATTGCTGTCTGTAAATGAGGTACTGTTGGCTCCTATGCTTTTGACAAAGGAAAAATTTATGTTGTCGGATGACCTGAATATATTGTAGTGGGATTCGTTGCTGAAATTGTCATTCCATTGTAAAGTAGCTATGGTGGCAGCAATATCAGTCAATTGTATATTCAAATTGGTTGCGCCGGAAAGTACAGGTGGCGTAAACCTGAATAGCCTGCGCTGGCCTTCCACAGGTGAATGAAGGCCGGTGATTTCTCCCGCAGTGGCCGAGTTGACCAGGTTTTGGGTGGCGGGTTCCAGTGCGGCAATGGTGGTAAACGGGAACGTGCTGAGATTTTGTAATGCAATAAAATTATTGTCAGTTGTTCCTGCGGTAAACCCGATCGATGCGGTTACCGTATTGGCAGAAGTACCGATGGTCATTTTGCCATACACATACTCTATCATGCCCGTGCTTTCGTATAAACGAATTTGGAATGTGGCGTCCAATTGTGTTGTTGTAGCAAAGGTATTGATGAGTGTATTCCATTCAATGACACGGCAGCGGTTAGGCGCATTGCCTGTAAGTACGGAACGGATGGTGGGTCCTACGCGCGGGGTAGACATTTTATCCCAAAAAGCCGATAAGATGGGTGCCGTATTTGCTGTGCGGGGAGGATAAGCGAACGTATGGGTCAAGTCATTATTTTCCCCAGTGGCTAAAATGGACAAGGGCGACCCGTTTATTCCGAGACCCACCTGCCCGTAAGGCCCAACAATGAATTGAGTATAGGGCTTACCCATAAAAACAAAATCAAACCCAATGCTGTAAATATCGGAATTGAACGTGCTGGCCCAGTTGTCTATGAGATTGGGTTTGCCAATGGTGTCAATAGGGTTACCATTAAGGTCTGTTCGTAAATTTCCATTGGTGCGGTTTTCAATACTGTAATTGGCGGAGGACTGTGCAGTGGATTGATGGCTCAGAAAACAAAAAAAAACAACTACGGAAGGAAAGAAGAATCCTTTCATATGGGGCATGTTTAATCGAAAAGCTTAAAGTGTAATTCGATTAAAAGTATGCATTTTCCGGGCACAATTCATCCACCGCTTCCGTTAAGCCGTGTACCCGGCATACAGCCCCTTCTATTTGCCCATGAGGTTCAGGGGATTCATGCTGCTGCCAAAATCATGCACCAACGTTGCCAATGCATCAAACCTAACAGAGATTCTTAAACAGGGCGGACAATTTGTTGGGGTCGGATAATTGTCCCTCCCTACCCAAATTGTCCCTCCCTTCGGTTTTTATTTCGCAAACCGGTAATGGGTGCCGATTTGAATTGTGTTCAGTTTCATTTCTGGCGCGGCGGTGCGGATGTTGGAAAGCCCTGCTACATAACGTCCACTGATACCGAATCCGTTTTTGAAATTATAGCCCAGTCCGGCTCCCAGGCTGAAATTGGTTCCTGAGAAGTTTGATTTGATATCTGTCTCGCTTGAAGGGCCTGAAGGAGGGTTAGCAAATCGGTTTCTTGCTTTCAGAAGAAACCCAATCTGCGGCCCAGCCTCGAGATATAGCCCACCGGTAAGGTTATACTGCAGCATAAGTGGGATGTTCAGGTAATTGAGTTTCAGCGTAGTTACAAGCACGTAGGTGTTGTTGGCTCCCAATTGACCTTCCTGCAAAGAGCCTTCGGGAGAGTATACGAGTTCCGGTTGCAGTATCAGTTTTTCGGCAAGATGGAGCTGGGTGAATGCTCCTAAATAAACGGCTCCCCTGATTGATGGGTTTTTGAAGACGTTAAGATTACTATTCAATCCGTTGGTTGTGTTTGAGAAATTGAAACCGGACTTGATGCCCCAGCGGAGCTTTGAAGTTTTCGCCGTTTGTGCAAGAGAACAATGCAGTGTACCGAAAAGCGCAGCGAGTAGGAAAATTTTTTTCATGATTTTTAGGTTTTGTTGGTGATGGATTTTTGCGGCGCAAATTACCGAAATCCTCCGTCTTACAAAAGACAACCCATACCCGATTTGTTCCAAAAAAAATCGCCCCGGCATTTGTGCCGGGGCGATAGAAATATCACGTTCAGTTGAAGGTCTCAACTATTTACAGGTTTCCGGCAGCAGCAGCGGACTTTTCTCCGGAAAACTGAGTGCCGCACCGTTTTTGAAGCGGATCAGGGTGTCGCCCACGGCTTCCACTTCGCCGAGTCCTTCCACCCAGCCCTTGTCCTTACGCTTGTAAGCCACCTGCCGCTTGCTTTCGCGCCCTTCAGAGAAAAAGGAATAGGTGGCCATCAGCAGCGAGTCGCCGGTGATGCTGCCTCGGATCTGTCCGAAATTCCGGTCCTTGCCGGGCACCTGAACTTCCATGCTGCCCAAAACGGCATTGCCCGATTTTTTGTAGCGCATGAACATGCTCACTAACGGTGAGTTGTGCCCGAAGCAATAATCGGTGGCGTATTCCTTTACGATTGATTCTGTGTTTTCGGCAAAGCGGTATACCACCGATTCGGGTCCTGAAGTGGACAGCGAAACGATTTTCCCTTCTTCCTCCTTGATCAGAAAGGTGTCGGAAGCAGGCACCGATACCTTGTTGCCCATGCTTTCACCTTCCACAATCAGCCGGTCTTTCATCCGCTTCCAGGTTTTGTATTGGAGTGTGGCCGAGTTGATGCTCGATGCCGTTCCGTCGGCATTCAGCGTGAAGCCCCACTGAAAGGGTTCCATGCCGCTGATGGGAGCCACCCAACTTCCGGTGGGTGCGATTTCCTTTTTACCGCAGGATGCCAGCAATGCGCAGGCCATTAGTACGATGAGTTGTCTTTTCATTTTGAGCTTGCTTTTAAGGGTGTATTATTTTCTTTCCACGATTACAGAACTGATCCGGTCGTTCCAGGAGCCGTTGCCCTCTGCAGCCAGATTGTCGATGGAACCGAAAAACAGCAGGCGCGACTGCCCGTCGAAGTTGGGGCCTTCGAATACGGTGACCTGATAGCCCGGCGGAATCTTGATGGAGGAGATGGTGCGCACACCCACGCCGCCATACAATTGCGAGGCGCTGGTTCTGCCCAAGGGCAATACCTGCGATGCTCCCCCATAGTACACATCGGCATAGGCAATCACCATGTCGTTACCGGTCATGGTTGGCTGCGGCCGGCCGGGCGGAGGTGGTGCCGGTGGTGCTGCAGGTGAATTGTCGTCGGCACGCTGTACCACCAGCGATGCGATCCGGTCGTTCCAACTGCCATTGCCTTCGGTAGCCAGGTTCTGAACCGATCCGTAATAGAAAACGCGGGAGGCTCCGTCGAAATTGGCTCCTTCGAATACGGTTACTTTAAAGCCGGTCGGAATCTGAATGGAAGAAATGGTGCGCTGGCCCACTCCGGTGAGCATGCCGCCGGTGTACCTTCCCAGGGTAAATGTTTGCGATGCTCCGCGGTAATCGACATCGGCATACGCAACAACGGAATTCACAAAGGGTTCCGGTCTTTGTGGCGGAGGAATATTACCGCCTACCATACCAATGCGCTCCACAATCATCGACGAGATGGCTTTGTTCCAGCCCGCGCCTTCAGCACCCAGATCGTTGATGGTATTGGTGATTTCACGTGAAGAGCCGTCGAAATTGGCACCCGTGAACACGCGGGCCCGGAAGCCGGGAGGCACTACAATCGAAGAAGTGTTGCGCATACCTACTACCAGCAACTGGTTGCCGCGGTACGATCCTTCGGTGAAACTGTAGGAGCCGCCGGAGAAAAATGGATTGGCATAAATGGTGACTGCATTGTTTGATGTAGAAGGCTGGTTGATGACTACGTTACCCGGATTCGGATTCACAATTACGTTACCCGGATTCGGATTTACGATTACACTACCCTGACCGATTCGTTCCACAACAATCGATCCGATGCGGTTGCCCCAGTTGGGAACGCCTGTATGCAGGTTCTGGTTGGAAGCATTGATGACAACGGAGGCGCCTTCGAAATTCGAGCCGCTGAAAGCGATGGCCCGATATCCCCGTGCAATCATGATGGAAGAGATATTACGCTCTCCCACACGGGTCAGCTGATAGCCGCGGTAAGCGCCGGGATAGAGGATCTGCGAACGCCCGCGATAGCCGGGATCGGAATAGGCCACGGCACCCTCGGTGAAATTCTGCGCCGGCTGGGTGTTGTAGAATCCGTCATATACATTGTCGAGCTTGTACACATAGGCCGCCTTTACATTGGCACCCCAGAGCAGTTTCAGGCAATTGTTGTCGGACCGGAACTCCTCGTTGGAGTAGCTGATATTGCTGCCGAAGCCCGACTCCTTGCGGAAAATGACACCATAACCCGGGGTTACCCGTACGGAAAGCATGCTGATGAAACCCATCTGCAGCGAACTGTAGCTGCCTTCATTCAGCGATTCGCTTTTGCCCTGGAAGTTGCAGCCGCTATACACGGTTACGGGTGCCTGGTTGTTACCCAGCAGGCCCGTTGCATCGTTGTAAATCTGGATGGAAACCATCTGGTCGTTGAAACGCTCATTGGTAAGGCAGTTGCTCGAGCGTTGCATGGAAATGAAATGACCGCTGAAATAGTCCATCGTGAACAGGTTCACGGTCATGCCGGCAGGAATGGAGATGGATGAGAGTTCGCGGACACGGATGCCGTGCTGGCTGGCCAGATAATTGCCCGGAGGCAGGGAAACCGAGCGGCCGCGGTAGCCGCAGTCCTCATAAAGGGTTACCTGCTGAGCCTGTAGGCCAAACACGCCGGTAAGTGCAATTAAAAACGCGAGAATCTTCTGTTTCATTTTTTTGTTTTTGATTGGTATGGTGATGGTAATGAAAACGCGGTGAGGAACATAAGGCATGTCTTCCGTATGGCACAAAACCGGAATAACGGAACACTGGTTTTAACGCCAAACTTATTGTTTTTTTAGACAGAAAACGGTGCCGGGACATACTATTTTCCCAGTCGGGAAATTTTGCCGATCCGTGCCATGGTCAGTCGGCGCCCGGTACCCAATTTCTCCACAATGTTTCCTTTTCGTTCGGGAATCCGACCCTTTTTCCTTTACTTTTGCAAATTGCCCTTTCCGCAACCGGTGAATCATTTGCGCGGGGCCGGTACTGAAAAACCTTATTCCCCAACCCGAAACATTCCCCATCTTGGCGCTGACCCATCTGATAAAACATGTCTATAACACCGCTTCCGAAGAAGTGGTGAAGCGGGCGAAGAAAATCCATTTCAGGCATCAGGTGGAAATGACCGAACACGATGCCCTGATGAATTCTGTGGTGTTTCGTGTGAAAGAC
The DNA here is from genome assembly GCA_964655055.1 of uncultured Ferruginibacter sp. Lineage (GTDB taxonomy): Bacteria > Bacteroidota > Bacteroidia > Chitinophagales > Chitinophagaceae > Ferruginibacter. The sequence continues at coordinate 14,083 of CAZZLI010000035.1, read as the reverse complement.
GACACTTACAGCACCTATTATAAAGTACAGATCCGCCAGTACCACGACCCCCGGTCCATGACCCTGCGCTGTTCCTGTCCCTACAACCTGGGTGAAATCTGCCGGCACGAAGCCGCAGCGCTTTTCCAGCTGCAGGACCTGATTGACAAGAACCTGCTCGGCGGAAACCCCATCGACTTCGACCAGCGGCATACCGTAGTGAAGATGAAGCATATCGACCTTAAGGTCATCAAGATGCTTACTGCCCATGAAACCTATGAAGAGGCTGAAAAAATCGCCCTGCGCAACGGGGTGGCCATCGGCGAAGCGGGCAACGAACGGGTGCAAGCATCGCTGGATATGGACGGAATCACCTACCCGCTCCTGATTCAGAAAAACGAGGAGCGGAATTTCGACACCTCCTGTACCTGTAAGGAAAAGGAATATTCCATTTGCGTTCACAAGGCCGCCCTCTTTCTGCAACTGTTCCATAGCCGGGGCGCCTATTATTTCGATTCCATCCGCAACTGGGACAAGGAGAAGAACAAGCTGCTGCAGATCTACGGATACAGCCTCTCCGACGACATTGAAGGCAAGTTTGAATTTGTGTACAAGGACGGCAAGCCCTTTCTCAAACTGCTCGACCCTTCCATCAAGCGTGTGGCACAAACGGCACCCGCTCCGGTTCCGGTTAGTCCGGCATCCGCAATCGCCCCGCCGGTCCGCCCGCTACCCGAAGCGGCCCCGGTAATCGATGACGCGCTACCCATGCCCACCCTACGATTGGGCATTGTATTCAATTTCAACGAAACGGCATTTCCCGGTTTTCAGGTCGATGCCATCCAGTTTGATTATGAGCATGAGGCAACCAAACTTCCCGGCAGGACGGAGAAGATCGACCTGACCAAGTTTGTCAATACCGAAGTGTTCAGCGAAGACGACAAGATGCTGCTTCAACAATTACGGAAGCTGCAACCTGCCGAAGTGAGCAAATACCTCAACCGCAATTCTCCGTTCAGCGGTATCTGGGACAGCATCGTCCAGAATGAAGGCGAGGAGTTGCCCGACGATACGAAAGCACTGATCATCGAGTACCTGCATCCCAAACTGCAGCGGCTTTTTGAAGAGCAGGCTGAAAATCCCTTCGTATTTTATCTGCGCAAAAACGCATCGTTCAAAACCTCCGCACTGGAGGAATTGGTATTGGCAGCAAAACCCCTGACGCCCCATTTCCGGATCAGCGCGCAGACCCGCGGCGATTTCGCCCTGCACTGCCGTATCAAGCTCAACGGGTCGGAATTGTCCCTGAGCGACAATGAAGCCGAAATTTCACTGCTCTTCCTGTACAACCATGAGCTCCACCTCTGGCAAAAACCCGAGGATGTGATGCAGGCTGATAGGTTTTCACGCAAGGGAAGCATTAACCTGAGCCGCGAGAACTGGGCCGTACAGATGCAGAAGGTGGTGATGCCCCTTACCGAGGAGTATCCTGTGGAATTCGACAAGAGCCTGGTTCGGGAGGTGAAGGCCGGTGCACCCGAAGTCAAGTTGCAACTTCAGGAAAAAGGCGAGTACCTCGTTTTCCAGCCGGTGTTTTCCTACAAGGGTATTGATGTGAAGTCGTCCGGAAAGCCCACACTCACCATTCCCGATGGTGATAAGATTTTGCTTGTTCACCGCGATCCCGAAGCCGAACAGCAGTTCATCAACCGGCTTGCAGGCCTGCACTCGCAGTTTATAGCACCGCCCGAAGGCAACAGCCTGGTGTTGCGGGGCAGCGATGTGTTGCGGAACAACTGGTTCTTCCTGTTCATGGATGCGATGAAAGAAGACAAGGTGCCGGTATTCGGTTTCGATGCGCTGCGGAATTTCCGCTTCAATACCGCAAGGCCTTCGACCCATATTCATGTCAGCAGCGGTCTCGACTGGTTTGATGCCCGGGTGGAAGTGGACTTCAGTGGACAAAGGGTGGGCATTCAGGACATCAAGAAGGCCTTGAGTGCCAGACAATCTTTTGTGCAACTGGCAGACGGTACGCTGGGCATCCTTCCCGAAGAATGGCTGAAGCGCTATGCCCTGCTGTTCAAAGTAGGCGATGGCAAAACCGACAAGCTGCGGCTCTCCAAATACCATATGAGTGTCATCGACGAGCTCTATGAAAACCGCGAGCCCAGCGAACTCAGCTTTTCACTCGATGAGAAATTCGAAAGATTGCGGGCCTTCCGCAAGATTCCCGAAATCACGCCGCCCGAAGACCTGAAGCCGGTCTTGCGCAACTACCAGACAGCAGGTTACCAGTGGCTCAATTACCTCAATGAAGTCGGCTGGGGCGGTATCCTGGCCGACGATATGGGTCTTGGTAAAACCGTGCAGGCCCTGGCCATGCTGCAGCAGTACAAGCAAATCAATGGCGGGTTGAAGGCCATTGTGGTTTGCCCGACCACGCTTATTTATAACTGGGAGAACGAAATCAAAAAGTTCACGCCCGTGCTTACCCGCATGATCCATCACGGCAGCATGCGCACGCGCGATATCGAAGCGTTGCAACAGGCGAATGTCGTGCTCACTACCTATGGCACCCTGCGTAGTGATGTTCAGTTCCTGATGAAGATTCCTTTCGATTACATCATACTCGACGAAAGCCAGGCCATCAAGAATCCCGCGTCCAAAGTGACCCGTGCGGCCTCTTTGCTGCAGGCCCGCAACCGCATCTGCATGAGCGGTACCCCGCTGCAGAACAATACCTTTGACCTGTTTGCACAAATGAATTTCCTGAACCCCGGCCTGTTGGGTAGCATGGATTTTTTCCGCAACGAATTTGCCACGCCTATCGACAAGTTCGGTGAACCCGAGCAGAAGGAGCACCTGCGCAAGCTGCTCTATCCCTTCATCCTGCGGCGCACCAAGGAGCAGGTGGCCAAGGATCTGCCGGAGAAAACCGAAACCATCCTGTTCTGCGAAATGGACAAGGAGCAGCGGATCATCTATGATGCGTATCGCAACAGCTACCGCGACAAGATCATGGGGGTCATCGACAAGGAGGGCATCGAAAAATCGCAGCTTACCATTTTGCAGGGGCTGATGAAACTGCGACAGATCTGCGATAGCCCGGCCATACTCAACGAAGACGAGAAATATCCCAACCATTCCATCAAGCTCGACGAGCTCACCCGCGAAATCACCGAGAACATCGGCCAGCACAAGGCCCTCGTGTTTTCACAGTTCCTCAACATGCTGGCCCTGATCCGCGAAAAGCTGGAGCAGGAGGGAATCGCCTATGAATATTTCGACGGCAGCACTTCGGTAACCGACAGGCAGAAGGCGATCGACAATTTCCAGCAGAACGAAAACTGCCGTGTCTTCCTTATTTCACTGAAAGCAGGTGGTGTGGGCCTCAACCTCACCGCAGCCGATTATGTATATATCGTCGACCCCTGGTGGAACCCTGCGGTGGAGCAGCAGGCCATTGACCGTACGCACCGTATCGGCCAGACGAAGAATATTTTCGCCTACCGCATGATCTGTATCGATACCATCGAAGACAAGATCATGCAGCTTCAGGAGAAAAAGCGCAAGCTGGCCAGCGAGCTCATCAGCGACGACGCCCATTTTGTGAAGGCGCTCACCAAGGCCGATGTGGAATACCTGTTCAGCTGACCGGAACTGCAATCGTAAGCTCATGAAAAAAGATTGTTCCATGCGCGTCCTTGGTTTTTCGCTGCTTTTTTTACTCGGAGCCGGAATCTTACCCGCTTCCGCCCAGATCGTGTTCAGGCCTGTTGCTGATGGCGTTCCCATAACGCTGCCTTATACACGATACGACAGCGCACTCCGCGATTCGCTGGAAATAGACATGCTTCGCTTCTATATCGGTTCGCTTGAATTGCTGCAGGGTGGTCAGGTTGTGCATCGGCTCAGGCGAAACTATTTTCTGGTTGATGCGGACAAGCCGGCTTCCCTTCATATTGATCTTCCCGCAGGATTGCATTACGATAGCATCCGTTTCGGTCTGGGGGTCGACAGCCTCACCAGCGTTTCGGGCGTTTTTCCCGACGATCTTGATCCCGTCAACGGCATGTACTGGACCTGGCAGAGCGGGTATATCAATTTCAAGATGGAGGGCAGTTCGGCCAAACTCAGTACCGTCAACGGGCGCTTCCAGTTTCATGTAGGGGGTTACCTGCCTCCTTATGATACGTATAGAATTCTTCAATTGCCCTCTGGAAAAAACGGAGTTGCTGTCGTGCAGGTTGATTTGGGTGCTTTGATTGACCGGATCAATCTTTCTAAAAACCCCGTGCTGATGACGCCGGGAAAAAAAGCTGTTGAATTTGCCGACACCCTTAAAGAACACTTCCGTGTTGTGGAGTAGATTTTCGGGTAGGTATTACTGTTATTCTCTCTTTTACTCAGGATATCCCGAATAATTTCTTACCCGATAAGAGCTTTGGCCTTCCCTTTGTCCAATTCCTTTTCCCAGCCGGCGATCACGATTGTGGCTATCGCATTGCCGCTAAGGTTGGTAAGTGCCCTTCCCTCACTCATGAAACGGTCGATACCCAGCAGGATGGAGATTGCCGCTACGGGAATATGGCCTGCCGCGGGTAAGGTGGCCGCCAGTGTGATGAAGCCGCTTCCGGTGACGCCGGCCGCACCTTTCGATGTCAGCAGCAGCACCAGCAAGAGGCCGAACTGTTGCGCCGCATCCATCGGCGTGTCGGTGGCCTGAGCCAGAAAAACCGCGGCCATGGTAAGATAAATGCAGGTGCCGTCGAGATTGAACGAATAGCCGGTGGGTACTACAAGTCCCACTACCGGTTCCGAACAACCCAGTTTTTCCAACTTGTCGATCAGCCCGGGCATGGCCGATTCGGAAGAGGAGGTGCCCAGCACCAGCAAGAGTTCCTCGCGCAGATAAGCCAGCAGCCGGAAAATATTGTATCCCGCCAAACGGAGGATGCCGCCGAGTACAAGTACGACAAAAAGGATACAGGTAAGGTAAAAGGCCAGCAGCAACTGGCCGAGTTGTGCCAACGAGCCGAATCCGTATTTGCCTATGGTGAAGGCCATGGCGCCGAATGCCCCTACAGGCGCGAGTTTCATGATGAAGCGGATCATCCGGAACAGGGCGTCTTCAAGCGACTGAAGGCCCTTGAGCAGTGGATTGGCTTTCTGACCAATGGATGCCAGCGCGAAGCCGAGCAAGACCGAAAACAGCAGGATCTGCAGCAGGTTGTTAGTGGCAAAAGCCGAAAAAACGCTTTCGGGAATCAGGTTCACAAAAAAATCGGCGCTCTTCGATTCGCCCGCCCTGTTGATGTAGGATTGCACGGCACCCGCATCCATGTCTTCCGGACGGAGGTGCAGTCCCGCGCCCGGCTTAAGCAGGTTGATGACCAGCAGGCCTATAAGCAGGGCCAGGGTGGTAACAACTTCAAAGTAAAGGAGTGCGCGCAGTCCGACGCGTCCCACTTTCCGGGTGTTGCGCATGTGCGCGATGCCCGTTACCACCGTGCAGAATACGATAGGGGCTACCATCATCTTGATCAACCGGATGAAGGCATCACCCAACGGGCGCAAGCGAACAGAAAGATCGGGGAAGAAGACACCCAGCAATATGCCCGCCACAATCGCCAGCAGTACCTGGATGTATAGCGTGTGCAGCAGTCGGCGCATACTGTAGGGGAGGGTTAGGTTCAGGATTCCTTACCGCTTTTTTCGCCGACGAACCAGTCGGCCTTGTTGGCGAACAGGACATTGAACGTGGTGAGCGATCCATAGCAGCGGGTGATATATTGCTGCAGATTCACCTTGTCTTCGTCGGTGAGTTTTTTGTTGCTGTTGATGTTTTGTTCCAGCACACGCAGGCGGTCGCGCAGCATAACGATCTTGTGGAAGAAATCTTCGATAGGAACTTCCTTGGCCTTGAGCGCCTTGTCGTGGGGTTGCAGCAACAGGGTGCCCCCGTTCCAGCGGTCGCCGAGCGGTACGACCTCACTAACACCGCCCCATAGACGAAGCATGCGCAGCAGCGATTTTTCCGTTTCGCTTACGGTGGTGATTTCTTCCGAAACATTTTCGGCGATGATTTCATCCAGCTGTGGATCGGTTTTCTCGACTTCGCGGATGCCGTGGTTGATGAAGGAAACCAGATAGGTGGCGTAGCGCAGGCCCACCACCACGCCCGGTCCGAATTGGGTGTGCTGCAGCCGGGTTCCCACGCCCAGATGGAGTTGCTCTTCCATATATATTTTGTTGGGTGATGTGCAAAAATACGCGGCGCGGGTTATCAGAGCAGGGTTTTCACACTCTGTCCGATAAGCACGCCGTTCTGGTAGATTTCGAGCAGGTATTTCCCTGTGCCGAACCGCGGGGCGGGAAAACTGAAGTTGATGCGGCGCGATTCTCCGGCATTCTGGGTCACCCGGAGTTTGCCCGAACATTCTCTTCGTGTTTGACCCGTATAAAATATGCCGGCTTCGGCACCGGGATTTTTCAGCACGGTGCCGTCGGGGAGTACCACCACCACGGCGATTTCCGCAACTGACTGCCGGCTGCCGGCATTGCTGATGCGGAAGGAACCGCCGATCTTTTCAGTTTCAGTTGCCAGCCCGGTTTCCATCTCCACATTGTTCTTGGCACTGTAAGCCGCAAGCTGCACTTCATCAACCGATAGTTTGGGAAGGTCTTCGGGACGCAGGAGTTGCAACCCGTTGTTCTCGGTACCGGGGAGCAGCGCGCCCTGTTTGTTGAGCTGTTCCCTGAGGCGGATGTTTTCGGCTTCAAGCTCCCGGTTCACATTGTTCATGATCAGGAGTTTTCCGACAAGGGCTGCCGTTCCGGAGTCCTGAATATTGTTCTGGTTGAGCAGCAGGTTATCGACTTCTTCGCGCAGTCGGCTGAACGTATGCGGAGCATCGGGAGTACCTGCGGTCTGCTGGTCGGAGACGGATGCGGCTGGCAGTTTATTGTAATCACTGCCCGAAGGATGAACTGCTGTTTTGTTTTTTGCAGTATCGGGTTCCGTTTTTTTGGAAAGATCGGCGTGAAAAAACGACCAGGTGGCCAGAACGACCAGCGCCAGGGAAAGTGCCATCAACGTAATTACGATCCCGGTCAGGAATGGATATTCCTTAGGGGCTTTCGGTTGCTGCGTTGATGTTTGATGCCGCATACTGATAATCGGATGGACTCCCCGCGCTCAGGAGACGGGTCTTCCAATGGAAAAATACCGGGGTGTTCGGAGGGGGAAATCATCACGGAACAGGGAGGCGGTCCTTTGGTTCCGGAATGCAGGTTTTGATAGGAAAAGAATGCTGTAAAGGTAGAAATTCATGCGGGAAACGGCGCAAATATCTTGACCATGATAATCAATGTATTGCGTTTTTCGGAGCAACGGGTGGTCTTACAGTTTTCCGGTAATCGTAGGAGGCTTCGAGGATGTACCGGTAAAAATCGACCAGGCTGCTGTTGCGTGTGAAGGTGTAATCGGGCCGGTACATCTTCATGAAGATATCCAGTTCTTTTTCCTCCAGTCCGGTTACCCGCCTAACCGTGGCTTTGTTGAAACGGTAGTTCACATACTTCTCCTCCTCTTCGGCAATCAGCCTGTCGCGCATACGGGCCAGCTGCCGGTTGCGCCGGAAGCGGAACAGGTTCAGCAGTTCGTTGATATCCACACCTGCTACGCCGCTTACCGGATCGAGGGAAGTTTTTACCCCGCCGCGGCTGTAGTTGAAGATTTCGGAAAAGCGTTCACGGTTCTCCAGCGAGTCGAACCGGTAATTCCGGCTGAACACCCTCACTTCCCTGAGCATTGTGTATTTCCGCTTTACACGCACATGCAGCGCGATGTCGAATGCAGCCGGATTGCTTACGGCTGCTACGGCGTATTTCAGCGTGGCCTTGCCGTTGTAGGAAAATGTAAGGGAGTCGCCCGGCAAAGCGGCAATCCGGTACCGCCCGTTGCTGTCGGTTACTGTGCATGCACCTGCGCCGGTGTTCACCTGAACGTAGGCAAGCGGAACAAAGGCGGTGGAATCATAGACGGTACCGCTGATGTACTGCTGGGCATAGGCTTTATTAAACCCTGAAAAAAGGATGAGGGTAATGAGCAATGCGGCGATACCGGGATGCGGCTTCATATTCCGGAGGGTTGAACCCCGTTCCATTCCGGCCGGAGTGCTTAGAGCTGAAAGAACAACGCTCCGAACGAGTTGGGGTTGAGGTTGGGGAATACGGTTTTCCCGGTGGTTTCGTCGAGATACTCGTTCGAGAAAAACGAATCGCCATAGAACCGGAAGTAAACGGTGGATCCCGGAGCGAAGCCCCTGGCAATGAATTCATCCTTGCCGAACATCACCGAGGGGGTGTTGGCGGTGGAGTATACCGGGGTGAATGATTTGTAATTGTCTTTGGATACCGCGGATGTTTCGCCGAAAAAAATCCGATAGCCTCTGCGCTGCGACCCTGTTGCTGCCGGATCGATGTTGGCGCCAACCCGAACACTGTCGCCAAACACGTTTACAAAATGACCGACCACGGTGGTGGTGGATAACTGCCCCAGCGATTTGACCGGTACAACGGATGTAGTGCTGCCGGAGGCGGTATGTGCATAGCCGATAAGTTTGTAGGTTCCGAAGCCCTCCTTGGTGAAGGTGATCGTGTACACGTCATTCGGCACACCGGTGAAGGAGTAACTTCCATTGTCAGCCGTTGTGGTGCTGAATGCGGTACCGTCGATACTTACGGTCATCCCTGCGGAAGAAGGAAGCTGGTTGTTGCGTTCGTTGTAAAGCATCACGCTGCCGCTGATATTGCCCAGGGTGATGACGGGATAAGGTGTGTTGTCTTTCTTGCACGATACGGCAATGAGTGAAATAAGGAGAACAAGAAGCGAAGCTTTTTTCATGGTGGTTTGCGGTTGAAAATTCGGTGTGAAGGTAAGTAAATCCGTTTTTGTTGTCTTTAGTTGTCATTAGTCTCAGACTAATGACAACAAATAAACTTCATCTGAACTTCCCCGATTCCAAAACCTGTGCTATTATCGGCGCATAATGCCTGTGCTCGAGTTGGTGGATTTTTTCCGAGAGCGACTCAGGCGTTTCCCCGGCTTTGATATCACATTCGGCCTGAAACAGCAAAGGCCCGTGGTCATAATGCTCGTCCACTTCATGGATGCTGATGCCGCTCTTTTTTTCTCCCGACTCGATGACTGCCCGATGCACATGCAGTCCATACATACCCTTTCCGCCGAATCGGGGCAGCAGGGCAGGGTGGATGTTGATGATTCTTCCCGGAAAAGCCCGGATCAGGGAATCGGGAATCTTCCAGAGAAACCCGGCAAGCACGATCAGATCGATGTTTTTCGGGGAGAGTTCATCTGCATAGGCATCGCCTTGCATAAAGCGCTTTTTATCAAGCATCAGCAGGGGAATTCCCAGTTCCCGGGCGATATTTACCACACCGGCAGCGGGATTGTTGCAAACGATCAGGGCTATGTCAACCCCGGGGCTGTCTGAATGTTTTTGGCTGCCGAAGTATTCGATGATTTTCCGCACATTGCTGCCGGTTCCGCTGGCAAACAGGGCTAAGGTGTATGGGCTCCGGTTCATTGCCCCTGGCCCGATAGCCTTTTCCATACTTTTTTCAGGTAATTGGTGAAAAACCGGTACTGCCCCAGGGGAATGCTAACCAACAACACAGATATCGGCCAGAGCAGGGTGACCACAACCACATAAAGCATCCAGTAGCCAGCTCCCCTTGAATCGAAAAACAGGTCGAGCAGGTATTTTCCCGCCCTTCCGCAAAGGCTGCCTCCCAGGGCAAACGTACACAAAATCAGCACCAGGCTCTGCGTGTTGACCTTCCAGCGGGTTTTGAGTTTTTCGAACATGCGGCAAAATTGGGTGAAATAGGCTGAAAATCATCGCCCAACCCGTTAAAAATCGGGCCTTACAAAATCATGACAAAGAGCCTTTCCCGGACCCTGAAAATCGCTGAAAATCAGGCCCCGCCTGATGAAAATTTTTTTAACGTTGTTGATATATCGGTTGCCATTCTGACTTACTTTTGCACCCGACCAGAATATATCTGTTCTATTCGCATCCGATCAATCTTGTGTATGAGACGAATCTGTTTCCATTTTACCCGCATTTCATCCCTTTTTCTTCTCGTTTTCCTGCTCTCCTCGCTCTCGAACTTCAGCATCGCCGCCGACGGTGAAGCCCTGTTCAAGGCGAACTGCGCCAACTGCCATAAGCCGCTGGAAGACTATACCGGTCCCGCCCTTAAAGGCGCCCGGAAAAGGGCCCCGAGCCCCGACTGGTCGGTAAAATGGGTCAACAATGTGAATTCGATGCTGGAAACCGACCCTTATGCCAAATCACTTCTTGCCAAATACGGGTCCAAAATGACCCAGTTCAACCTCCCCGAAGCCGATATTATTGCTATTCTTGATTACGCCGACAATTACACGCCGCCCGCACCAACGGCTGCCGCTGCCGCAGGCGGTTCGGGCAGTTCGGAAGACAACTCCTTGCTGTTTGGCATTCTTACCCTGATTCTGGCAGTTATCGCCCTTATTCTTCTTCAGGTCAACAGCAGCCTTCGCAAACTTGCCGAGGAGAAAGAAGGCATTTTCCGCACTGAGCCGGTTCCCTTCTATCGCAATAAAACCTATCTGATGATGGGCATTCTCGCGCTGTTTTGCTTCGGCGGATATAAAACCATCAATGCCGCCATGGGACTTGGTCGCCAGCAGAATTATCAGCCTGTTCAGCCTATTTATTATTCACACAAAGTGCATGCGGGAGTCAATCAGATCAACTGTCTTTACTGTCATAACGGCGCGCAGGACAGTAAGTATTCCAACATTCCCTCGGTCAATGTATGTATGAATTGCCACAAAGCGGTAAAGGAATACAAGGGCGATCCCATCGTTCGGGAAGACGGAACCCAGGTGAACGGTACAGCCGAAATCCAGAAGCTGTATGCCTACGCCGGCTGGAACCCCGAAACCAAGAAATACGATAAGCCCGGAAGCCCCATCCAGTGGGTGAAAATCCATAACCTGCCCGACCATGTGTATTTCAACCACAGCCAGCACGTGAAGGTGGGCAAACAGAACTGCCAGACCTGCCACGGACCCATCCAGGAAATGGGCGAAGTATACCAGTACAGCAACCTCAGCATGGGCTGGTGTATCAACTGTCACCGCGAAAGCAAGGTTAATTTTTACAACACATCAACGGGAGAGGGCAACAAGTTCTACAGCATCTACGAGAAGTTTCACGAGGATATCAAAAATGGAAAGCTCGACAGTGTGTCCGTGGAAAAAATCGGAGGAACCGAGTGTCAGAAATGTCACTATTAATTAACCGTTCAAACGCGAATCCGGCTGTTCTGTCACCATAAGCTGTTCAGCTAAACCGCCATCAGCACATTATCGTAATTGTATGGAAAAAAAGTACTGGCAAAATTTTGGAGCGCTTCACCAAAGCCCCGCCCATCAGGAAAAAGCCGAGAAGGAATTCAATGAGGAGCTGCTGCCATTCGAAGAGATCGACGACAAGGGTTATGCCGACCTGAAAACACCCCGGCGGGATTTTCTGAAGTATCTCGGTTTCAGCACCGCTGCCGCCACACTCGCTGCCGGATGCGAAATGCCTGTAAAAAAAGCGGTTCCCTACCTCAACAAACCTGAAAACCTGGTTCCGGGTGTTGCCAATTATTATGCTTCCACCTATGTGAACGAAGGCGATGTGCTTCCCGTAATCGTGAAGCAAAGAGACGGCCGTCCTATCAAAATCGAGGGCAATCCCAATGCGTTTGCCGGAGGCGGTACCAGCGCAAGGGCACAGGCCAGTGTGCTTGACCTGTACGACAATACCCGCCTGCGTTATCCCATGCAGAACGAGGGCAGCGGATTCAAGGAAGTGACCAGCTTCGAGAACTTTGATAAGATGGTTTCGGCCAAACTGGCTGAGCATGCCGGAAAAAAACTGGTGGTGCTTACCTCCACGGTCAACTCCCCGTCCACCCAAAAACTGATTGACGATTTTATAGCCAAATATCCTGGCAGCACACACGTACAGTATGATGCCATCAGCTACAGCGGCATGCTGGAAGCCAACCGCATCTGCTACGGCGAAGCTAAACGCGCCCTGCCCTCCTACCAGTTCGACCAGGCCAAAGTGATTGTCAGTCTTGGTGCCGATTTTCTGGGCACCTGGCTCAGTCCCGTGGAATTTTCCGCGCAATATGCCAAAAACAGAAGGATCCGCTCCGCGTCGCCCGATATGAGCCGGCACATCCATTTCGAAAGCCAGTTTTCGGTAACCGGAGCTTCTGCTGATGACCGGTTCACACACAAGCCTTCGGAAACAGCGGCCATTGCACTCGCCCTGCTGGCCCGGGTAGGTGGTTCCACCAATTCACCGGCCATCAAAGACGCAGCCCTGCTTAAAGGCATCGAAAAAGCGGCTGCCCAGCTGAATGCCAACAAGGGCGCGGCTCTTGTGGTATGCGACAGCAACAACATGCATGTGCAGGTGGTGGTGAATGCCATCAATGAAGCTATCGGTGCCAACGGAAAAACCATCAACTGGGGTTCCACCGTCAACTATCGCAAAGGCAGCGATGCCGCTCTGGCTAAACTGGTCGAGGAAATGAATGCCGGACAGATCGGCGCCATTCTCATCCATGCCACCAATCCCGCTTATTCTTACCGCGAAGGGAAGAAGTTCATTGCCGGACTGAAGAAAGTACCCGTATCGGTTTCCTTTAATCCAACGATGAACGAAACCACCGAGCATTGCAAATACAGCATTCCCGACCACCACTGGCTGGAAAGCTGGGGCGATGCCGAACCCAAATCCGGCATCTATTGCCTGCAGCAGCCTACCATCAATCCCCTGTTCAAAACCAGGGCTTTCCAGACTTCCTTGCTCAAATGGTCGGGCGCTTCCGGTGAATACGAAACCTATTTCCGCGAATTCTGGTCGGGCCGTCTTGGCGGTACCGATGCCTTCAATAATGCGCTTCAGGCGGGCTTTACGGCTACAGCCGGCGCTTCCGCTTCCGCAGCCTACAGCAATGCCGGACTGGCTGCTGCAGCAACCGCACTGGCCGACACCCGTTCCGCCGAATACGAAGTGGTCTTCTATCAGAAAGTATCCATGGGCAATGGCAACCAGGCCAACAATCCCTGGCTGCAGGAACTGCCCGATCCCATATCGAAAGTAACCTGGGACAACTACGCCATGGTTGGTCCCGCATTCGCCAAAGCGGTGCTGGGTATAGATGTGCTGGGCAACCAGCGTCAGGGTGATGCCTATGAGGTCACTCCCGAAAAGCCCGTTGTAAAGGTTACCGTCAACAACCAATCCATCGAATTGCCCGCACTGATTGTTCCGGGCATGCATGCCAATGTGGTGGCCATCGCACTCGGTTACGGCCGCGAAAGTGCCGATGCCTCCAAGACGCAGGAATATATCGGCCGCTCCGCCAAAGGAGCGGGCAAAAATGCCTATCCGCTTGTAGGGTTCGATGGCACAACCTTCCAGTACAGCGGCGCAGCTACCGTAAGCAAAACCGAAGCCACTTATGCCCTGGCGCAAACCCAGGTGCACGGCTCTTCCGAAGGCCGCCCGGTAGTTTATGAAACATCGCTTGCGGCGTTCAAGGCCAATCCTAAGGGTGTGCTGAAACATGCTACGGAAGAACGGGAAAACCTGATACCCTACGGCGGGGAAGATTATGTGAAAGACGCCACCATCTATCCGCACTACGAGAAGCCCGGCATCAAATGGGGTATGAGCATCGACCTCAATACCTGCACCGGTTGCAGCGCCTGTGTGGTAGCCTGTACCGCCGAGAACAACGTGGCGGTAGTCGGTAAAACCCAGGTGATGCGCGCCCACGAAATGCACTGGCTGCGTATTGACCGTTATTTCACCGGCGATGTGAGCAACCCCGACGTGGTATTCCAGCCTATGATGTGCCAGCACTGCGACAATGCTCCCTGCGAGAATGTTTGTCCCGTAGCCGCCACCAACCACAGCAGCGAAGGTCTCAACCAGATGACCTACAACCGCTGCATCGG
>CAZZLI010000034.1:0-23887 GCA_964655055.1 uncultured Ferruginibacter sp. | reverse complement strand
GGCCAAAGACGGATAACCGATATGTCGGAATATCCGCAATTCGGGCGGCAAATATACGGCAATATGAAAAACGGGATGACTAATAATTGAGCAGGTCGGCAATGCGTCTGGCTACCTTGTCACGGCTGGGCAGCATCGCTTCCTCCAGGCCCATGTTCATGGGAACAGCCGGCAGATTCAGGGCGCCCATTACCTCCACGGCAGTATCGAGAAAAGGAAAGCAGGCTTTTGAAATCCTTGCGGCGAGTGCTTCTGCAAAGGAGTTGTTCTGCTGCTCTTCGGTAAGCACGAGGCATTTGCCGTGTTGCTTCACGCGTTCGAAAACAAAACTTTCATCCAGCGGATAAAGTGTACGCAGGTCAATCACTTCCACCATCCCGTAAAACTGCTCGGCAGCGGCCATGGCCCAGTAAACCCCCATCCCGTAAGTGACCACGCAGCAACTTCCTCCTTCGTCCATCATGTCCTCATCGGCTTCGAGGGCAATGCGGGCCTTGCCGAGCGGAATGATATAATCGCTTGATGGCTCCATGCATTTTGCCGCTTCAGTACCCGGCACCTTGCTCCAGTAAAGTCCCTTATGTTCCAGCATCACCACCGGATTGGGGTCATAAAACGCGGCTTTCATCAGTCCCTTCATGTCGGCCGCATTCGACGGATACACCACCTTGATGCCCTTGATGCTGAGCAAGGTGGTTTCAATGCAACCGCTGTGATAGGGGCCGCCGCCGCCATAGGCGCCCACCGGAATGCGGATAAGCGTTTGAATGGGAAACTTCCCGCAGCTCAGGTAACAGCTTTTGGATATTTCGGTGACGAGCTGGTTGAATCCGGGATACACATAATCGCCGAACTGGATTTCCACAATCGGCTTTAGTCCTGCCGCGCACATACCGGCTGTGGAACCGATGATATAGGCTTCCTGTATGGCGGTATTGAATACACGATGGTCGCCGAATCGTTCGGCCAGCGTGGCTGCTTCGCGGAAAACCCCGCCCAGCCTGCGTCCCACATCTTGTCCGTAAAGAACCGCTTCAGGATGCTGCTCCATGATTTCCCGGATGGCGAAAAGGGCTGCGTCCACCATGATGATCTTTTCCTTACCCGCGGGGCTGCGTTCTCCCTTCTCTTCATTTATTGGTGTGGGAACAAAT
Source organism: uncultured Ferruginibacter sp. (assembly GCA_964655055.1). Classification (GTDB taxonomy): domain Bacteria; phylum Bacteroidota; class Bacteroidia; order Chitinophagales; family Chitinophagaceae; genus Ferruginibacter. Next base: position 22,733 of record CAZZLI010000034.1, on the reverse strand, counting down.
ACGAAACTTTCCACCGAATCGGGATGAGGTTCAGGTGCAGCAGCAGCACGGTCAAAATCCGCCTGCACCTGTCTGCGCGCTTCCGCCGCAACCGTATCGAGTTCGTCGGCCGACACGCCATGGCTGAGGAGCAACTGCCGCAACTTTACACAGGGATCGCGCTGCAGGTCTTTTTCCAGATCCTGCGGCGTACGGTAAAATTCTTTTCTGACGCCGCTGGTATGATGTCCGAGCAACGGCACTTTGGCATGCAGCAGGCAGGGCTGACGATGCTGCCGTACCATTTCCACCACCCATTCCATCGTGAGAAAGGCATCTTCAAAACTACTGCCGTCGATGGTGATGCGCTCGATACCCTTGAAGCCTTTCATGAATTCATAGGCGTTGACCGTTCGGGCTTCCGCGGCGGTAACACTGATGCCCCAGTCGTTGTCCTGCACCAGATAAATCACGGGAAGCTGATGCAGTGCGGCAAACTGGAAAGCCTCACTGACTTCTCCTTCGGTTACCGATGCATCGCCTAGCGAACAAAGTACCACCGGTCTCTCGCCCGATATTCGCCCTTCCAACTGTTCCAGCTTTTCGCAGTAGGCAACGCCCTGGGCGATGCCTGTTGCGGGAATGGCCTGCATGCCCGTTGCGCTGCTTTGATGGATGATGGTGGGCTTGCCCTGTCCCCGGTAATTGGGATGGGAGTAATATTCCCGGCCGCCTGTAAAGGGATCATCGCCCTTGGCCAGCAGTTGCAGCATCAGGTCGTAGGGACTGAACCCCAGACCGAGCAGCATGCTTTCGTCGCGGTAATAGGGACTTACAAAATCGATGGGCTGCAGGTGGAAAGCCGCGGCAAGTTGAATCGCCTCGTGGCCGCGGGAGGTGGAATGCACATAACGGCACAGGCTCCGGTTCTGCTCGTATACCGTGGCCATGGCGCCGGCGGTACACATCAACCTGTAGGCCTTTTGTAAGGTGTGGATATTCACCATCGTTCAAAAATAACGTATAAATCCTTCTTGGGAAGAAAGGCCTTCAGCAGTCAGCAGGGGCTTTGAGGGAAAATCACGGTCTGGGCAGGAGAGAAGCCAGGTGCAGGAGTGTGCTATCGTAACTGAGGGCAAGTTGTTATTTGACCTCCATTTTCAGCAGCATCTCATCGCCGATGAAACCTTCCAGCTCATCGCCCACCACACATTCGCCCACACCCGCGGGAGTTCCGGTGAATATGAGGTCGCCGATATTAAGCGAGAAATAGCCCGAAACATGCTCGATGATCTTGTCGAAACTGAAAAGCATCTGGGACGAATTGGCTTTTTGCACCTGTTCCTTGTTCTTGAGCAGGCTGAAGTTGATATTCTTCTTGTCGAAGGCGGGCGTAATGTCAAGGAAACGACCTACCGCAGCGGAATTGTCGAATGATTTTGCTTTTTCCCAGGGAAGTCCTTTTTTGCGCAGTTCTTCCTGGATATCGCGGGCTGTGAAGTCGATGCCCACGGTGATGCCGTTATAGTAGTTGGGCGCATGACGTTCCTGTATGTATTTTCCGTTTTTGGAAATCCGCAGCACCAGCTCGCACTCGTAATGCAGTTCATTGGTGAATTCGGGGTAATAAAAAGGGGTATGGCTTTGCAACAAAGCGCTTTTCGGCTTCATGAAAATCACCGGCTCGGTCGGGATTTCGTTCCCCAGCTCTTGCGCATGCTCCGCATAATTGCGTCCTACACAGATTATCTTCATTATATGTGTTGTTTAAAGGGGAGCGGAATTTGAGGCGAATATATAAAAAACGGGGTAATCAAAAAATTTGACGCTTTTGTAACGGGAAAGACACCTATTGCCTACTTTTTGTTCACTTCGTTCATCGCGCGCTCCATACCGAGAAAAGCTATTTTTTCGATGGCTTCCACCGATTTTTCGATGCCGGAACGAACCAGCGGCAATTCTTCGGGAAGCCAGGGGGCCAGAACGAATTCGGCCTGTTGACCTTTGGGAAAAACACCTCCGGCACCGAAACGCAATCGGGGATAGGCGGAGGAGCCCAACGTCAACTCAATGTTTTTCAGCCCGTTATGCCCGCCTGAAGACCCCGAACTCCTTAACCGCAACTTCCCGGGGGGCAGGGCTATATCGTCGAGGATGCTCAGGCTGTTTTCGGGAGTGATATGCTCCTTCTCGAGCCAGTATTTTACCGCTTTGCCGCTCAGGTTCATGAATGTGGTAGGCTTTATACAAATGAAGAGGGTTCCCTTGCTTTTGACCCGGGCAAGATCGGCAAACCGCTCCTGACTGAACGTGCCACCCAGATGCTCCACAAAAGCCGTCACCACATCGAATCCGATGTTGTGCCGTGTTCCCACATATTCGGCACCGGGATTCCCCAAACCTATGATCAGCATTTTCCGCATGATGAGGCAGTACTTGTTTTTGTCGTATCTAAGCCGGAGGGCTTATACAGCAAAGATGAACAAATTAGGTGTATTACGCTGAAGCCCCCTCGTTACTTCCGAATCGATGCGGCGTCTTTACCTTTTAGGCATATAATCGGGTTGTAATTTGAGATTAATGACATGCCGTTTTTCGTATGCAGTTAAGTATGACTGGTAGTTTATCCTTTAGAAGTAATACGAAAGTGATTTACAATTCAGTCCAAATATTCCCCCGTATAATGCCGATGTGAGAGCTTTTTGGGCCAATGTTCTTGGTCCATTACAGCTATCCTGTCTCTCTGACTTCAAGCAATTAGTTGAAGGTCAAGTGCTGATGGGTTATATTTTATCGTTCCGGCTGGGGATTTCGCCATTGTGCTCTTTAATTAGAGATATACTTCTGGACCCCCCCCCCCGCCGAGACTCCACTTCTGAAAGTCAGCATCGGTTTTCTTTTTTTTTAAATCTTGGCAACCGGTATAAAGGGCTATGTTACCTGCTTTTTGTATTAACTTTATATTCCTCCGGGATTTTCGTTTCTCTCGGTTATAATAAATAGTCAGAACCCGGTAGTTTTCAGGATTAAAAAAGTTCCTATGAACAGATTTCTCATCGTCGACGATCATCAGGTGGTACGCAGGGGCGTGAAGGATATTCTCAATGCCCATTTCTCGCCACGCGAAGTGGATGAGGCCTCCGACGGAGCCAGCGCAATGCAGAAAGTGACGGCGGGTCCCTACGACATGATCATCATGGACATACAGATGCCCAATACCGATACGCTGAATCTGGTTGAGAAAATACTTGCACTTTGGCCGGGCACCCGCATCCTCATGTTTTCAATGGGAACAGAATACGTCTATGCCAAGCGCTTCCTCAAGGCCGGCGCCCGCGGGTTCGTTCCCAAGGATGCCGAAGTGGAGGAAATCATAAAGGCCGTGCGACAGGTGCTGAACAACAAACGCTATGTGAGCGTCGGGCTTGCCGGTGTGCTGGCCAACGAATCGCTTACCGGGGTATCCGACAATCCGTTCAACAAGCTCTCGGCCCGCGAATTTGAAATCGCCACCCTCTTGCTGGCCGGTCATACCATCAGCGGTATCGCCAAATCCATCAACCTTAAAGTGTCCACCATCGGAACGCATAAAACACGACTTTTCGAAAAGCTGGGTGTTACCAATCTGCTGCAGTTGAAGGAGCTGGCTAACAACTATCAGATCTGAGCGCCGGCAATCCCAGCACATCCTGCATCGTATAAATGCCTTTGCGGTCTTTCAGGAATTCCGCCGCCCTTACGGCACCTGTAGCAAATCCCCTGCGGTTATGCGCCGTGTGGGTGATGGCAATATCGTCTATGGATGAACGATAGGTTACGGTATGCGTACCGGGGGCGGGATCTTCCCGAACGCTTTCAATAAAGAGTTCGGAAGCTCCGGCGGGCGCAGTGCCGGTCCATTTTTCTTTGGAGCCAGGAAACTGCAACAATGTTTCCGCGAGGGTGATGGCGGTTCCGCTCGGCGTATCCTTCTTCGCGGTATGATGCACTTCTCGTATGCCCGGCTCGTATTCGGTATGCCTGCCCATCATCAGGGCCAGCAGGCGGTTCAGTTCAAAAAAAAGGTTCACGCCCACGCTGAAATTGCTGGCATGGATCAGGCTGCCTCCGCATTCGGTACAGAGCTTCCGGATGGATTCGAGTTCGTTGAGCCAGCCCGTGCTGCCGCTTACCACGGGAATGCCCGCCAACAGGCAGTTTCGGATATTCCTGGCAGCAGTTTCGGGGCCGGTGAATTCAATGGCCACATCACATCCGGCAAGCCCCTTGCGGTTGAGCAGGTCGATGTTCTCGCGGGTTAAGATAAGTCCGGCTTCATGCCCCGCATCCAACAAGGCAGCTTCAACCGCTTTGCCCATTTTTCCGTAACCGATCAATGCTGCCCGCATATAACCTGAGTTTTGGGTAAATGTACACCAGAAATCCACTTTAGCCGGAAGGCCGGAATGCCTACGCTTTTTTGTCTTACTTTCCCCGTAGAAAATATTCCTTGGTTATGGGAGATACCCTGCAAATCAGAAAAAAGCCCGAAAAATATGATGCAGTCATCGTGGGATCGGGTGCCGGCGGAGGCATGGCTGCGTATGTGCTTGCCAAAGCCGGCCTCAAGGTCTGCCTGCTGGAGGCGGGAGCCGATTTTGATCCGGCATTGCATTCTTCTCAGATGAAGAATCCCTGGGAATCGCCACGGCGCGGGGCATCCACAAAATTCAGGCCCTTTGGCGATTTTGATGCCTGCTTCTGGGGCTGGGAGATTGATGGTGAACCCTTCACCCATGCTCCGGGCGATAAATGGGAGTGGTGGCGCGCCCGTATGGTTGGGGGCCGTACAAACCACTGGGGCCGCATTTCCCTGCGTTTTGGTCCCGATGATTTCAAACGCCACAGTATTGACGGGCTGGGCGATGACTGGCCCATCGGCTATGAGGATGTCAAACCCTACTACGACAAGATCGATCAGCTTATCGGCGTATTCGGCACCAATGAAGGTCTGCCCAACGATCCCGACGGCATTTTTCTTCCTCCGCCCAAACCCCGCCTGCACGAACTTTTTGTGCGCGATGCTGCAAAGCGTACAGGCGTTCCCGTTATACCCTCCCGGCTTTCCATTCTTACCAAGGCCATCAACAAAGAACGCGGTGCCTGTTTTTATTGCGGCCAATGCAACCGGGGCTGCACCGTGTACGGCGATTTCTCCTCCTCGTCGGTGCTGATCAAGCCGGCACTGGCCACGGGCAACCTGAATCTCATCACCCATGCCATGGCGCGCGAAGTGACGGTGAATGATGAAGGGTTGGCCACCGGCATATCGTATGTGCATACCAAAGACCTGCAGGAGTACCAGGTCAGCGGCCGCGTTGTGATTCTGGCAGCCAGCGCCTGTGAGAGTGCAAGGCTGATGCTGAATTCGAAATCGGCCAAGCATCCCAACGGCATCGGTAACAGCAGCAATGTAGTGGGCAAATACCTGCACGATTCCACGGGAGCGGCCATGGGCGGGATCTTGCCGCAACTTTTCGGACGCAAGCGCTACAACGAAGACGGGGTGGGCGGTATGCATGTGTATTCACCCTGGTGGGGCGACAACCGCAAGCTTGATTTTCCCCGGGGCTATCATATCGAATACTGGGGCGGCATGCAACAACCTTCGTACGGATTCGGGGAAGGCATAGAAGGGCTTAACGGAAAATTTCCGGTGAACGGAAAAACAAAGCCGGCGGGCGGTTACGGTGCAACGCTCAAGGAAGATTACCGGTATTTCTATGGTGCCGGCGTAGGCATGGCGGGAAGGGGAGAGAGCATCGCCCTGCCCACTAATTATTGTGAGATCGACCCCAAAGTGGTGGATAAGTACGGTATTCCCGTACTGCGGTTCAATACCCGGTACACCGAACACGAGATCCGGCAGGCCAAGCACATGAAGGAAACCTTCCGTGAAATCATGCACAAGATGGGTGCGGTGATCACCTGGGGCGACAACGATGGTCCGGAAAACGACTGGGGACTGGCCAATCCCGGCAACATCATCCATGAGGCCGGAACCGTGCGCATGGGCAACGATCCAAAAAAATCGGCGCTCAACAAATGGAGTCAGGCGCACGATTGCAAAAACCTGTTCAATGTCGACGGCGGCCAGTTCGTATCGCAGGCCGACAAGAACATCACCTGGACCATCCTGGCCCTTTCGATGCGCGCTTCGGAATATGTGGTGGACCAGCTCAAGAAACAGAATCTCTGACAGTAAAAATATAACTGTAATGAACAGACGAAAAAGTATCCGCGCCTTGTTGGTCGGAACAGCTTCCGCATCGCTGCTTACTGAGGCCTGCCGGCAGCCTGCGGATAAGGGGCAGGAGACCAAAACACCCGGTAAGGGCGCCGACCGCATGGAGGAGGAGAAAACCTATCTGGCCAAATTAGAGCAGGAAAGGTTTTTTACACCGGAAGAGATGGCGAGCATCACCCTGCTGGCCGATATCATCATCCCGCGCGATGCGGTCAGTGGCAGCGCCTCCGATGCCGGTGTGCCTGCCTTCATCGAATTCATTGTAAAAGATATGCCACAGCATCAGGTGCCCATGCGGGGCGGTTTGCGCTGGTTGGATGTGGAATCGCTGCGCCGCTTCGGCAAGGGATTTTCCGGTCTTACTGCGGAGCAGCGTATCGCCATTGTGGACGATATCGCGTACCCCGACAAGGCCCTTCCGGCTTACCGTCAGGGCGTGGCATTCTTCACGCTGATGCGCAACCTTACGGCCAGCGGTTTTTACACCTCACCGCAGGGCGTTAAGGATATTGGCTATGCCGGCAATGTGGCCAACAACTGGAACGGGGTTCCCGAGGATGTGCTGAAACAATACGGATTGGCTTATTCGGATGAAGATCATACACGATGCGCGAAATATTGAAGGTGTTAAGTGTCAGATGTTGAATGTCTCAATGTTCAACCGACCACAAATGTGCTTGTATGAATCGCTGATTACGAAGATTGAAGGATTACGCTGATTTTTTACGGAAGGAAAGTCAGGCGCAAGTTACCCGACCTGTGCCCCGGCGTTACTTTTTTCACGCAAAAAACAGTCGTGCGCTGCCTGTTTTTTTATTGTTCGTCTGAATCGCTGAAGACGATTGAAATGCGGGAAAGGGAGTAAGGCGGTTTGAGGCTTGATTATTTTACAGATTCATTCAGTCCCTTGACAATTTCCCGCGTGATGTTCCGGGTGCTGTCTTTGTAGAAGATGTATTCCAGCCCGGTTCCGGTGGCCAGGATATAGGTATAGCGGCCGTCCTTGTTGTATTCATTCAGAAAATCCTTGAGCCGGCTTTGCATGTTTTCCATCATGCGTGCACTCTTGTCGGCCAGTTTTTTCGTCTTTTCCTGCCGGTTTATTTCAATCTGCTGCTCACGTTGCTGCAGGTTGAGTACAAACTGCTCGTATTCCTCCCGGGTGACGGCATCCCCTTTTTTCTTGAAATTGTTTTTGTCGTTTTCCATCTGAACATAAGCGTTCTGGTATTCCGCTGCCATGGACTGCTGTTCAGCTTCCAGTTCCTTTTTCTGGGCACTGATGAATTTCACATTGTGCTGTATCGAATCCAGGTCTACATAGGCGATGACTCCGTTCGGGGAAGCGGGGACCGGTGCGGCAAATGTCGCCTGGAAAGAATTTTTGAGCGAAGCCGCTTGGGTATTGGCCGGTTTGAAATGCAGGTAATACAGGAATCCCACGGCGGGAAGGAGCAATAAGGAAAGGATTGTGGAGAGTTGCTTCATTGGCGGTGTTTTATCATGATGTTTTCGGATTACTCAGGGCTAATCGGATAGCGCTTGCAATGCCTGCAGCAAAACTTTCGCTTAGCTATGGATTTGTTTCAAAGAATAAGACTGCAAGTTATTGTCATAGGCGTCCGTTTCCTGCAGCTCGGATTCGAAATTAGGAAATACTTAACAGCCGCAAAAACTATCATCTGATTACGGATAATAATGCGGGGCCTGTACAATAATGTCGGCCAGCTTAGTTCTTACGGCAAAGGAAAAGCCCTTTGTTATCGAATAGGCTCCATACTCTCCCTTTTTGTTGAGCGCAATGAATCCAACCTGAATCTCCCTGGCCCCGTCTTTCTTACGGGCAATGATGCGTTCCACCGCTTTTTTACAGGCAGCCTGCGGACTGTAGCCGTTCCGCATGAGTTCCACCACAAGATGGGTGCCGCAGTTGCGGATCACTTCTTCGCCCAATCCGCTGGATGTGGCCGCACCCACGGCATTGTCCACATAAAGTCCGGCGCCGATACCTGCGGAATCACCCACCCGGCCGTGCATCTTGAACGCGAGTCCGCTGGTCGTAACCCCGCCCGACAAGTTCTGCTGCGCGTCTAGGGCAATCATGGCCATGGTATCATGGTTGGGCTTGCCGTCATCAAAAAACGCCGGAGCAAAAGGGCCGTGGTCTTTGCGGTTTTCAATATTGGCCGCGGGCTTGTAGCGGCTTTCGCGAAGCCAGTTCCGGTAAGCGGCTTCGGCTGAAGGCGACAAGGCCGGTGATTCAAGCGGAAAACCGTTTTCCAGGGCGAATTGCTGGGCGCCCTTGCCTACCAGCAGCACATGAGGCGTATCTTCCATCACTTTCCGGGCTACCGAAATCGGATGCCGGATTTGTTCGAGACCGGCTACGGCGCCGCAATTCGCGTGCTCGTCCATGATGCAGGCATCCAGCGTTACAATACCGTCACGGTCGGGATAGCCGTCAAGACCCACACAACAGGACACTTCTTTTTCAATAAATCGTCCTCCGGCTTCAATGGCATCCAGTGCCCTCCCTTTTTGCTGCAGGATGGGCCATGCCGCAGCGTTCACTCTTTTGCCGTCATCCCAGGTGGAGAGCATCACAGGCCCCGGACCGGATGAAAAACCCCGGGGGCTTCCAAAGGCAAGTGCGGGTGTCAGCAATCCCGATAATTTCAGGAAGGATCTGCGGTGCAAACTTCGAAGCATGGAGGGTTGTTGTGGTGAAGGTTTTTATTCAATCTCAGGTTAAAGATAACATCATCAGGGAATCTGTTCCGTTGGCCGGCGTTTACTCAGGAGCAACAACCAAAAGGCGCAAATGCATGCAGCCGCTGCAGGCAGCAGGAAAGTTAGGCGCGGTCCCGCAAAATGCCAGCACAATCCGGCCATACTGCTGGCCAGCAGCAGTGCGATACTTTGCAAAGCGCTGAAGGTCCCCAGGGCGCTGCCTGTTTCGCTTCGGGGAACCAGATTGCTGATCCAGGCCTTGGCAATGCCCTCGGTGGCCGCTGCATAAAGTCCGTAGAAAAAAAACAGAACCGGAAACATCCATGCGCCTGCTGACAGCGCGAAGCCCAGGTAGGTGAACGCATAGCAACCCAATCCGCCAATCAGCATGAAGGCCATGCCCTTGCTGTCGGCAAGTTTACCGAAGGGATAGGCGGCAAGGGCATAGATGGCATTGTAAAAGATATAGCAACCAATGACGCCGGTATCGGAAACCCCTGCTTCACGGATGCGCAAGAGCAAAAACATGTCGGCGCTGTTGAAGAGTGCAAAGAACAACAAGGCCATCGATAATTTCCGGTAAGCAGCGGGACTATCCCTCATGTATCTGAGCGATGAGAAAAAACCGATGGATTTTTTAGTTGTTCCTCCAATATCGTTTTTTACCGGTTCCTTAAGATAAAAGGCAACGCCTAGGGAAACAAGTCCTGGTAAAGCCGCCGCATAAAAAACCAGCGGATAATTTCCGGGAAAAAAATGAAGCAGGATCAACGCAATCAGCGGACCTGCGAAGGCGCCAACTGTGTCCATGCTTCGATGCAGTCCGAACACGCGGCCCTTGGTTTCGGGAGTTGCACAGTCGCTGAGCATCGCATCCCGTGCTCCGGTTCGTATGCCCTTACCCAACCGGTCGGCAAGCCGGGTAAAAAAAATCCACAAAGGAACTGCACTCATGATCATCAGGGGCTTGCTCAGCGCGCTCAGTCCGTATCCCGAAACAATAAACGGCTTTCGTTTGCCCAGGGCATCGCTTCGTGTTCCGAAATAACTTTTGCTGAGTCCGGCCATCGCTTCGGCAAAGCCTTCCAGCACACCGATGAAGATTACCGAATAGCCTATTCCGCTGAGCTAACACGGAAAAACCGGATAGAGCATTTCGCTGGTAAGATCTGTGAACAGGCTGATGATAGACAAAAGCCAAACGGTTTTTGCCAATGGTCGGTTAAGGGCGTTCACGCAGCGCAATTTTACCCAAAGTAGCAATTTGTTGTTACATTGCAGAGCAGGATTTCCGCTTTGTTTAACGGGATTTCCGACAAAGCGAAAATCGGGTTTGCAGCAAATTGATTTTTGCGCTTTCTGGTATGGGAAAATGGACCGGCCAAAGAAACAACGATGAAAAAAGATAAAAAAACAACGAAGGCGAAATCCAGCCGCTCTTCAGCCCTTACCGGTACTTTGGATATTACCCGTTCCGGTATGGGCTATGTGGTTGTGGAGGGTATGGAAAAGGATATTGTGGTTCGCCCCGACGATTTCAATAACGCCTTTCACGGCGACAAGGTCCAAATCGAACTCAAGGCCCTGCACCGTCCGGGCAAGCGCCTTGAAGGGATGGTAACCCGTGTGCTTGAGCGCAGGCAGGTTGATTTTGTAGGCTCCATCCGATTGAGCAAGCACTTCGCTTTTTTCATTCCCGATGGCGACAAGTCGTTGCCCGATTTTTATATTCCGCTCGAGCAGCTCAACGGCGCAATCGACGGCGACAAGGTAGTCGTGCGTGTCGGTCCCTGGGAGGGGGGCGAAAAGAAACCCCAGGGCGAAGTCATCAAAGTACTCAGGGCTGAAGACCTGAACGATGTGGCCATGAAGCAGCTGCTTACCGAAAACGGATTCCCCCTCGAATTCGATCCGGCCTTGCTGAAGGAAGCTGCGGAACTGGAAGACCGGATTACCCGTGAAGAGGAACGCAAGCGCAAGGACTTCCGCGATATCCTCACCTTCACCATCGATCCCGTGGATGCGCGTGATTTTGACGATGCGATTTCCATCCGCAACCTCGACAACAGTTATTATGAAGTAGGCGTGCACATTGCCGATGTCAGCCATTTTGTAAAACCCGGTACTGCCATGGATGCCGCAGCTTATGAACGCGCCACCAGCGTGTACCTGCCCGACCGTGTGGCGCCCATGCTGCCCGAGCGCATCAGCAACGAACTCTGCTCGCTGCGTCCCGATGAAGACAAATACACGTTCTCCGTGGTTTTCCAGATCAACAACCGGGCTGAAATCAAACATACCTGGATCGGGCGCACGCTGATCCACAGCAATCACCGCTTCACTTATGAAGATGTGCAGCAGATCATTGAAACGGGTGAGGGGCCGTACAACCGGGCCGTGCTGCTGCTCAACAACCTGGCCCGACAGTTCCGCAAAGAACGCTTTGAAGCCGGGGCCATCAATTTTTCATCGCAGGAAGTGCGCTTCACGCTGGATGAACATGGTCACCCTACCGGAATCGTGGTGAAGGAAAGCAAGGAAAGTCATCAGCTGGTAGAGGAATTCATGTTACTCGCCAACCGTGCGGTGGCCGAGTATGTATCCAAGATCAGTATCAACGGTGAGCCGATTCCCTTTCCCTACCGCATACACGATACGCCCGACGATGAGAAGCTGCTGCCTTTTGCGGCATTCGCCAAAAAATTCGGTTACACCTTCAACCTGCACGATGAAAAAGCCGTAGCCGCCTCTTTCAACAACATGCTGCGCGATGTGCAGGGCAAACCCGAGCAGCATGTGCTCGAGCAGCTGGGCATCCGCACCATGGCCAAGGCCCAGTACACGCCGGAAAACATAGGCCATTACGGTCTGGGGTTCACCCACTACTGCCATTTCACCTCGCCGATACGGCGTTATCCCGATGTGCTTGTGCACCGCATCCTGCAAACCTGCCTCGATAAGCAGGTCAAGCCCGACAAGAAACTGGCCGAGCAATGCCGCCACTGCAGCGAACGCGAACGGAAGGCCATGGAATGCGAACGTGCGGCCAACAAATACAAACAGGTGGAGTTCATGCAGCAGTTCGTCGGCGAGGAATTCCCCGGAGTGATCAGCGGTGTGGCTTCATTCGGTTTTTTTGTGGAAACGGTGCAGCACAAATGCGAAGGCATGGTGACAATTCGCGACCTTTCCGCTTACGACGATTTCCGGCTCAACGAAGCTGATTATGCCCTGCAGGGGCTCCGTACCGGCAAGAAGTTTCGTATGGGCGACGCCGTTACCATACAGGTGGTGGCTGCCAACCTCGAAAAGCGGCAGCTCGATTTTCACTGGGTTCCGGCTAAGGGTGAACTGAATGCCCGGCCCATTGCCGCAGCACCCAAAAAAAATACGCGTAAAAAAAGATAAACCCCCGACATGCGCTCCTTTGCCGAATTGCTCGCATTGTTTGAACATTATTTCAACCGGCAGCATTTCCCGGAACATACGCCCACCCTCTACGATCCAGCCCGGTATATGCTTACCATTGGGGGCAAGCGGGTACGACCGGTTGCCGTGCTGATGGGGAATGAGCTGTTTGGTGAACTCTCCGATCAAGCCTGCATTGCGGCTACCGCAGTGGAACTTTTTCACAATTTCACGCTCATCCATGATGACATTATGGATAAGGCTCCGCTGCGCCGGGGCATGGAAACGGTCCATACCCGGTGGGGCGAGCCAACCGCCCTATTGGCCGGTGATGTGATGCTGGTAAGGTCCTACAGTTATCTGAATTCCCTGTCGTCCGCACTTGTGCCCCCCGTGATCGCACTGTTCAGCCAAACGGCTGCGGAGGTCTGCGAGGGGCAGCAGCTCGATATGGATTTTGAACAACGGGAAACCGTAACCCTGCAGGAGTATGAACACATGATTGCCCTGAAAACCGCTGTGCTGCTGGGTGCCAGCCTGCAGATCGGTGCCATCATCGGCGGTGCCAGCGAACACAACCAGCAACTCCTGTACGGATTTGGAAAGAATCTGGGCATCGCTTTCCAGGTGCAGGACGATTATCTCGACGCATTCGGCAATCCCGAGAATTTCGGCAAACAGGTCGGCGGCGATATCCTGGTAAACAAGAAAACCTTTCTCACCATACAGGCGCTTGAACGGGCCGGCTCATCCGCTAAAAAGGAGTTGCTTCAACTGATGAAAACCAATCCGGCCGACAAGGTGGAGAAGGTATTGCAGATCTACCGCGATTGCCGGATTGATGAGCACGCCCGGTCGCTGAAGGACAAATATTTCCGGCAGGCCCTGGCACAGCTTGATGCCATTGCCGTTTTGTCGAAGCGCAAAGGGCCGTTGTTTGATCTGGCGGAGTTTCTGATCAACCGGATGCATTAAAATTCAAGGATCCAATCAATTTAACCGATCGGTCTTTCTCCTGTACTGAATTGATTTTCGGCCAGGGTGTTGCGGTCATTTTCCAGATGCAGCCCGATCTTTTTGATTCCCCTGCGCCAGAGTTTGATCACCAGTGCGGTGAACAGTACCAGCAACACCAAAGCCAATAGGGGTGAGGCCGAGCCCGATTTTGTCATATAGAAGAGGAAGAAGTCGTACCCTCCGTGGAAAAGAATCGGTAATACCAGTGCTTCAATCAGGTATTGCCTGCGTTTCGGGTTTTCATGGAACCGGGCAAGGGAGAAATAATAGCCCATGAGTACGGCAAAAAATCCGTGACCGGGAACGGCGAGGATGGCCCGGAAGAAAGCTACACCTAATCCGCCTTCAAAGACATAAAGCAGGTTCTCCACTAGCGCAAAGCCCAGGGATACGAAAACGGCATAGATGATGCCGTCGTAATGGTGGTCGAATTCGGGGCGTTTCCATATGGCCCAGTAGAGTACGGCGAACTTGGCCACTTCCTCCGGAATCGCCGCAGTAAAAAAAGAAAGATGCAGGGAACTTAGAAAATCGCCCGGAAACAGTGGTGCCAGTTTGGATGCCGGAAACGACAGGAATAATGAGAGCAGCGTACTGAACATGCCGCCAACAAGGCAAAGCAGCAAGAGCTTCCAGGGCTCTTTCTCATGATCTTTCCGGTAAATCAGGTAAAGGAAAATGATCACCGGCGAAATGGACGCGATCAGAAATACCAGCAGTGCAGACATGGCGGTTACTTATTATTAACGAATACTTGAAGATATGGATTATTTCCCTTCACTGATGGAGAAAAGAAAATGAAGCGTGAAGCAGTTGGGAGTCAGACTTCTTGAACTGGATCCTGTACACCAGAATTAACGAAGTGCGAATTATTTGACTGATATAAACGTGCCGTCTGTAGCAATCCTCAACGGGCACTCGGGAATATCTTCCGCAGTTAGCGAAATGATTTCACGGATGGCGCCGGCTTCATCATCGGGCAAGGGGCCACCCTCACCGATTTGTTTGACCGGTATGATTTTTCCGCCGAGGAAATCACCTTTTCGATTGACCTGAATGCTGATGATGGGGGCGATTCCCGCCGGTCCTTTCAGATTGAACCGCCCGTAGGTGGCGAAGTTGCCCATGCTGTAGGCGATGAATTTATTCTTGTACAAATCGATGGCGCGGGTAACATGCGGGCCGTGTCCGAACACCACATCGGCACCCGCATCAATGACTTCGCGGGCGAACTGATAGGGATTGCCGCGGTTTTCGCCGAGAAAAAGTTCGTTCTTACGGGTTATGTGCCGGTAGCCTGCCCCTTCGGCACCGCCGTGAAACGAAACAACCAGCACATCGCAGAGCGCGTCCACTTTTTTGACCAAAGCCCGGGCTCCTGCAATATCGTTGATGCTCACCGTTCCCTCATTGGGCGCAAAGGCACAGAATCCGTAACGGACGCCGTTTTGTGTGATCACCGTGTATGGATGGCCGGAAAGGCCTGCGAATGCAAGGTTTTGCTTTTTCAGTTGTTCAACGGTATTGCGTCTGCCTGCATCACCGAAATCGCCGATATGGTTGTTGGCGATGCTCAATAAATCGAAGCCCGCATCTTTGAAATAAGCCGCGTAATGGTCGGGCATGCGGAACGCATAGCACATGGCGGGATTGCTGCAGCTTTTGGGCGTGCCACCTTCCGACAGAATGCAGCCCTCCAGATTGCCGAATGTGATATCGGCATCCGATAAGAAATGACGAACGGGATCGAGCAGGGTCTTACCGTCATCGGGTGCCAGATAGGAGGGCGAGGGGGGAAAATTCGTACCCAGCATCATATCGCCTACGCCTACGATGCGAAGCGTATCCGAACCGGAAATCCTTGGTATAGTCTGTTGCTTTGTTTCAGGGCGTTTCTTTCCGGAATCGGTCCGTTGTTGTGCCGACGGTGTTTTGGAAATACGAAGCCCCTTCAGTTTATAGCCGGCAAAGGCAGAGGTGAACACCACCGGTAGCGCGATCAGGAGCAGCTTTTTCATAAACGGGAATAACGCCGGTTTGCGTTTTGCAGGAGGGAGAAAAATCGGATTAAATAAACAATTATTGCAAGGGCGGATCCGGATCAGGCGAACATGTCCCTGATTTTCTCAAAGATAGATTTTTCTCCCTTTTCCGGTTTGGGCTGAAAGTTATGGCTCTGTTGCATTTTCTCAAGCATTGCCTTCTCGTCGGCATTGATATGTTGCGGCGTCCAGATCGAAACCTGGATCAGCTGGTCGCCTTTTTCGTAGCTGTTTACTGCGGGAAAGCCCTTGCCCTTGAGCCGGAAGATCTTGCCGCTCTGTGTGCCTGCGGGTATCTTGATCTTGGCCTTTCCATCGATGGTGGGTACTTCTGATTGCGTGCCGAAAACCGCCTCCGGAAAGGTGATATGCAGGTTATAAGCCACATTGAGCCCCTCGCGGTGTAGCTGGGCATGTGCTTCCTCTTCTATCAGAACGATGAGGTCGCCGCTGCTGCCCCCGCGCTCCCCGGCATTTCCTTTCCCGTTTAGGCTGAGCTGCATGCCTTCCTGTACCCCTGCCGGAATGTCGAGCGAAACGGTTTCTTCCCCGAATACCCGGCCTTCTCCCTTGCAGGCTCCGCATTTGCTGGTGACCGTGCTGCCTTCACCGCCGCAGGTCGGGCAGGTGGTTACGGTTTGCATTTGACCCAGAAAGGTATTCTGCACTTTTTTGACCTGGCCGTTCCCGCCACAGGTGGAGCAGGTTTGTACCGCATTCTTGTCCTTAGCGCCACTGCCATCGCAGGTGCTGCAACGCACATATTTTTTAACCTTCACTGTTTTTGAGGCGCCCTTGGCCATCTCCTCAAAATTCATTTTGATTTTGATGCGAAGGTTGCTACCCCGTATTCCGCGCGCGCGACCGCCACCCCTGCTTCTGCCTCCACCTCCGCCTCCGCCGAAAAAGCTGCCAAACGGACTTTCATCGCCGAAAATATCGCCGAACTGGCTGAAGATGTCGTCCATGTTCATGCCGCCTCCGAATCCGCCGCCGTTTCCACCACGACCAGGACCGAAAGCCTGATGGCCGAACCTGTCGTACTGGGCCCGCTTGTCGGCATCGCTCAGGATCTCATAGGCCTCGGCAGCTTCCTTGAATTTTTCCTCCGCCGCCTTATCGCCCGGATTGCGGTCGGGATGATACTGCATGGCCACTTTGCGGTAAGCCTTCTTGATTTCATCCTGTGTGGCGGTTTTGCTGACGCCGAGTATCTCGTAGAAATCCTTTTTCATGATTGCATGCTTGATTGGCCTGTAACCGTGCCGTTAAAGAAAATGTCCCGGAAGGGAGAAATTCCAAATCGGTTGATGATGCAGGTTCTTGTTTTATACATCATTTTCCAACCACCACTTTTGCAAAGCGGATGATTTTATCGTTGAGCAGATAACCCTTCTGAACTTCATCAAGCACCTTGTTTTTGAGCGCTTCCGATGGTGCAGGCATTTCGGTGATGGCCTCGTGTTTTTCAACATCGAAATCCTGCTCGATACTTTCCATGGCTTTCAGTCCCCGGGAATGCAGGGCATGCCTCAGCTTGTTGAATATGAGTTGAACCCCTTCCTTCAGCTGGGTATAATCTTCTGACTGGTGCATCTGTTTTTCGGCACGGTCGCAATCATCGAGCACATCAAGCAGACTTGCAATCACATCGCGCCCGGCGGTCTGCATCAGATCCAGCCTTTCCCGCGAAGTCCGTTTCTTGTAATTGTCAAATTCAGCAACCATTCTGATGTACTTGTCCTTGAGCTCGTCCAGTTCCCGCGTCAGCTTTCCGGTATCTCCGTTTTCGGTATCAGCGGCCTGGGTTTCCTGCTCCAGGGTTTCGGCTGCGTTTTCGGCGGGTGTGGTTTCTTCGGGTGACATTTCTGCACGCTTTTCCTGTGTTTGTTCCATATACTTAAATTATTTACTGCAAATCATTGTTTTTCAATGCGGAAAGGTCCGTATTTCGAACGACCTGAACTAAGACAAAGATTCTGCCAATAGCCTCTTTGCGGTCAAAATGTCAATCTGACCCAACCCCGTTCCCTGTTCCGCCGGAATTAGCTGAATCAACCCGGGCAGACCTTAAAAGGTATCTTTGCCGCATGAAGAGCCTTTTTTTGCGCAAAAATATCGGGAAGCGGGTAGAAATGGGGCATCCCTGGGTTTACAGCAACGAAATCAACCACGGGAAAGAGCTCGATGCGGCGGCCCGGCCCGGAGAGATTGTGAACCTTTACACGTTTGATAAGAAATTTATAGGCAGGGGATATTATAATCCAGCATCACAGATCGTACTCCGGATTCTGACCCGCGACCCTTCGGAGCAGATCAATGATGAATTTTTTCTACGCAGGATCACCGATGCCTGGAATTACCGCTGTCGTTTGGGGTATACCGAAAACTGCAGGCTGGTATTCGGGGAGGCTGATGGTTTGCCGCAGCTGATCATCGACAAGTTCAACCGGTATTTTGTGGTGCAAACACTGGCACTGGGCATCGATGTCTGGAAACCGGCCATCGTAAAAGCGTTGCAACAGTTGTTCAATCCCGCCGGAATTTATGAACGCAACGATGTACCGGTTCGCGAACTGGAAGGATTGCCGCAGCAGAAAGGTTTTTTATCGGAACCTTTTGATCCGCTTATTATCATCCGTGAAAACGGATATCAGATGCGGGTTGATCTGGAACACGGTCAGAAGACCGGCTATTTTCTCGACCAGCAGGACAACCGCAGGGCAATCGCTCCAATCGTTAAGGATGCCGATGTGCTTGGTGCGTTCTGTTATACAGGTTCTTTTGAAATAGCTGCCGCCGTTGCTGGTGCCTCGCGTATTACTGGTATTGATGTTTCGGAAAAAGCGGTGGAATTCTGCCGTGAAAATGCCACAATCAACGGGGTAGCCGATCGTTGCACATTCATTTGTGCCAATGCGTTCGACCAATTGCGCGAATGGGTGAAGGAAGGGCGGCAATGGGATGTGGTGATGCTCGATCCTCCTTCGTTTACCAAGAGCCGGGGCGCCGTGGAAAAAGCGGTTGCTGGTTATAAGGAAATCAACTTGCGCGGGATGAAACTGGTAAAGCCCGGAGGGTTTCTGGTCACCTCCAGTTGTACGAATCTTGTGGGTCCACAATTGTTCCGCTCCACCGTCATGCAGGCGGCAGCTGATGCCCGAAGGTCACTGCGTCAGGTGATCTATTCCACGCAGTCACCCGATCACCCCATTGTACCTGGCTGGGAGAATACCGAGTACCTGAAATTCATGGTAGTGCAGGTGCGCTGATGAAATTCGGTGTTGAACAGGATTCCTATTCTTCAGCCAGCATTCCTGAAATTTCCCTGAGCTCTTCGAGTTTGTAATGATTGGCCGGTTCATCGAAACAGCGGGCCAGTTCATCGAGTTGCAGCCGGATCAGCGCAATATTGTCAA
Organism: uncultured Ferruginibacter sp.; assembly: GCA_964655055.1. Taxonomy (GTDB): domain Bacteria; phylum Bacteroidota; class Bacteroidia; order Chitinophagales; family Chitinophagaceae; genus Ferruginibacter. Next base: position 3,852 of record CAZZLI010000034.1, on the reverse strand, counting down.
AGGGTTTGAAGCAGTCGGCCGGCGGCTTTGTTTCAGTTCTTTTGAAATAGCTTTCAATGTCCTTGTGCGAATAGACCTGCCCGTTGATCGGGTCGATAAAGAACTTGATTTTTTCTCCTAGCGTCCGGGTATCTTTAGTACTGATACCCGGTGCATCCATATAGCCGAGGATGAACTGCCTGGGAATCTGTACCGCTTTCACCGGAATATCGAGCAGTTCGCATAGGATCAGGTAGATGAGTCCCGTACAGAGGGCATTGCCTTTTTTCAGTTCAATGCCCTTGTTGACCAGAAAATCTTCCGGATGATGGTAGGCGGTTTCGATGCCGCTGAGTTTGTAATAGTTGAATAGGATGCTGTTAAACACGCTGGTCTGTTCCAGGGGTGTGAGGTACTGGTTCAGCTCGATCCAGATGTTGCGGCGGATCTTTTCAAAGTCCTGCCTCACCTGCACCGCCTGCATTTCGGGATAATGGTAGCGCGATACCAGCAGGGCGCCTTCCAGCAAATCGGCAGGGTTTTTCTTCCAGTCGGCAAATGCATCCCTGAGGTCGCGGAAATGCAGTTGATGAATGATTTGCTCGATGCGTTCCTGGATCTGCAGGTTGGTGGTGTTTTCCCAGAGATGCTCGAGGTTGGGAATGATGCCCTTGCCGATGGAGAGGATGCGGTCGCTCACCGTCGTGTACACATCTTCATCGGGGTCGTCGATCAGTTGGAGCAGGGCATTGATTTCCTTGTTTTCAGTCACGGTAACGATTTGGGTTTCAATTTCGCAGATACCCCGCACTTCTGCGGAACAATATTTTCCACAGGGTGTGACAAGGTGTTCAGCCGCACGGAATTATGTACGCCTTTGCAATTCAGTTTCAAAAATTCTCCTGATTGGATTGCAGCGGTAAACGCAGTTTGAAGGCTACTTCTTTTTCGATGATTTTTTTGCCGCCGGTGCTTTTTTGGTAGCGGCTTTCTTCGGCGCTGCCTTTTTCGCTGCAGCCTTTTTGCCGAAAGCATTGGGGTCCTGGTCGGTAATCATCTTTTTCACGGCCTCGATATCGAGCAGGGCCAGTTCCTCAGCAGAGAATTTTTCCTTATCGGATTTGGCGGGCAGCCGGTACATTTTTTTGCCGAAACGGATGAAGGGTCCCCAGCGGCCGTTTTCGATGGCGATCTTTTCACCGGGCCATTGTTGGATGAACCGGTTGGCTTCCTTCTCCACTTTCTTGCGGATCAGCTCGTTGCAGTCGCTCTGGGTTAGCAGTTCGAAATCGTAGGCCCGGGGTACATTGATGAAGAGGTTGTTCCATTTGATGAAAGGACCGAACCTGCCTTTACCTTTTGTCACGGGCTTTTCGTCGTAAAAGGCGATAGGGGCATCTTCGGCCTGTTTGGCCTGTATGACTTCGATGGCGCGGGGCAGGTCTACCGCAAACAGGTCTTCGCCCTTGGGCAGGGAGATGAACTGCTCGCCGAATTTCACATAGGGCCCGAAGCGGCCGGAGTTGACCAGCACTTCCTTGCCTTCATGCTCCCCGAGGTTCAGGGGGAGTTTGAACAGGTCCAGCGCCTCCTGCAGGGTGATGGTCTCGATGCTTTGCCCGGGTTTCAGCGGTGCGTAGCGGGGTTTCTCCTCGTCGTCCTGCGCACCGATCTGCACCATGGGACCATAACGGCCCATGCGGGTGCTGATGGGCTTTCCGTCTTCGCTGACGCCCAGCATCCGTTCACCCACCGCGCGTTCGGCGGTCAAAAGCGTGTGTTCTACACCGTTATGAAAGGGTCCGTAAAAGGCTTCCACCATCTGCTGCCACGACAGGTTGCCTTCGGCGATTTCGTCGAACTCCTTTTCGATGGTGGCGGTGAAGGAATAATCCATCACCCGCTCGAAATGCTGGTTGAGGAAATCGGTCACCACCATACCCAGGTCGGAAGGGAAGAGTTTCGCTTTTTCGGCACCGGTCATTTCCGTATCGGTCTGCTTTTCCACGGTGCCGTTTTTCAGCCGCAGCACCCGGTAATTGCGCGGGATACCCTCCTTATCCTTCTTCTCCACATAGGTGCGCTTGATGATGGTGGAAATGGTGGGGGCGTAGGTGCTGGGTCGACCGATGCCCAGTTCCTCCAGTTTTTTCACCAGCGAGGCCTCGGTGTACCGGGCGCTATGGCGGGTGAAACGCTGGGTGGCGGTCATCTGGTAAAGATTCAGAGATTCACCGGCGTTGAGTGGTGGTAGGCGGCTTTCGTCTTCGTTGCCGCTTTCTTCTTCCTCGTCGCTGCCTTCCAGATATACTTTAAGGAAGCCGTCGAACTTGATGACTTCTCCCGATGCGGTAAGTTTGTTGGGGTTGGTGCTGATGCCGATGGTGGCCACGGTTTTTTCAAGCCGTGCATCGCTCATCTGGCTGGCGATGGTGCGTTTCCAGATCAGTTCATAGAGTCGTCCGGTTTCAGGATCGGCCACGCTGCTGTTCTGCATGTATGTCGGGCGGATGGCTTCGTGGGCTTCCTGCGCACTCTCGTTCTTGTTTTTGAATTTGCGCACCTGCAGATATTCGGGGCCGTAATTGCCCTCGATGGCCTGGCGGATATCGCCCATGGCGGTATCGCTCAGGTTCACACTGTCGGTACGCATATACGTGATCTTGCCGCTTTCATAGAGTTTCTGGGCAATCAGCATGGTTTTGCTTACGCTGTATCCCAGCTTGCGGCTGGCTTCCTGCTGCAGGGTACTGGTGGTGAACGGTGCTGCAGGAGAACGCTTTCCGGGTTTGACCTGCACATCTTCAATGGTGTAGGTGGCGGGAATACAGGCTTTTAGAAAAGCATCGGCTTCGGCCTCGTTGGTGAAGGAGGGGCCTTCGGCTTTGAAATGAACCATACGGCCCTGGGTATCGGGCGCGCTGAACAAGGCGGATACTTTGAAGGCCGACTGGGGAACGAACTGGTTGATTTCCCGCTCGCGTTCAACAATAAGTTTTACCGCAACGCTTTGCACGCGCCCTGCACTGAGTCCGCCGCGCATGCCGATCTTCCGCCATAGTACCGGGCTGAGTTCGAAACCCACGATGCGGTCGAGCACCCGGCGGGCCTGCTGGGCATCCACCAGATTCATATTGATGGTGCGGGGATTGCTTACGGCACGCTGAATGGCCGGCTTGGTGATTTCGTGGAAAACGATCCGCTTGGTGGTTTTGGGATCGAGGTTCAGCACCTCGGCCAGATGCCAGCTGATGCTTTCTCCTTCACGGTCCTCATCCGATGCCAGCCAGACTTCCTTGCTTTTTTTGGCGAGTGACTTCAGTTCGTTGACCACTTTCACCTTTTCGGGCGATACGATGTATTTGGGGCTGAACCTGTTGGCGATATCGATGCCCATATCGTTCTTCTCCAGGTCGCGGATATGGCCGAAACAGCTTTTCACCTCGAACTCCTTGCCCAGGATGTTTTCAATGGTCTTGGCCTTGGCAGGACTCTCCACGATAAGTAAATTTTTCGCCATGCTGCTTTTCGGTTTTCCGGTCTGCGGATGTGTTGCGCTTTCTTGTTTACAGGATTTGTCCGCTCGGTTTGAACCGGAATAGGTTTCCGGAACAAGACGATCGGCGATGCAATATTAGTCGAAAATTGAAAAACGGAAATAAATTACGGGGAAGCGGCGTTGTAAGAATTGATTTGCGTCTATGCAATACGGTTATTCTTTCGAGAAAAATCAATCAATGCCGCATGTCGCTTTTCAGGTGTTAAACGGTATGCAAAATTCACGGCGTTATGCTACAGATTTTACCTGCAGGGATGAAAAAGAAATCGGTTGAATCAGTTCAGAAATTCATGGATGCGTTCGCGGACGGCTTT
>CAZZLI010000033.1:0-23947 GCA_964655055.1 uncultured Ferruginibacter sp. | reverse complement strand
GGAACTTCATGTCTTTTGGGTTTTGCTCTTGGTAATAACCGGAAAAGGTTCCGGAGATTTTTTTCGCAAGTTATATGAAAGGGGCTTTACTTTTTGCCCAAATATTATCCCGTATAATGCCGATGAGATTGCTGTTTGGACCAATGAAATGGGTTCATTACAGATTCCCAACCGGTATTGAGGAACCTGGACAACCCGAATCTGGTTTTGCAGCAGGCTCGGCTGTTTCGGTTGATAACTATTTCGACGGGCAGGGACAATACCCTCTATATTTACCCGTCAATTTTTTATACCTAAAAACTGAACTTATGACCAACATTATTCTTGTGCTGCTTGGCCTGCTTCTGGTAACCGGACTATTCACCGTTAACCAGGGTACCATCGCCGTCATTACACGCCTGGGTAAATATGTGGGCATCCGAAAGCCCGGACTCAATTTCAAAATTCCTTTTCTCGACCGGGTGTATAAGCGCGTGAGCATACAGAACCGCTCGGTGGAACTGGAGTTCCAGGCCGTCACCATCGATCAGGCCAATGTGTATTTCAAATCCATGCTCTTGTATTCGGTATTGAATGTGGAAGAGGAAACCATCAAGAATGTGGCCTTTAAATTCATCAGCGACAAAGACCTGATGCAGGCCCTCGTGCGTACTGTGGAAGGCAGCATCCGGGCTTTTGTGGCCACCAAGAAGCAGGCCGAGATATTGAGTGTGCGCCGCGACATTGTGGAGAACGTGAAGGAGCAAGTGGACCTTACCCTGGAAGGCTGGGGCTACCATCTTCAGGATCTGCAGATCAACGATATCACTTTTGATGATGCCATCATGGCCAGTATGAGCAAGGTGGTGGCCAGCAACAACCTCAAAGCGGCTGCGGAAAACGAAGGACAGGCATTGCTGATCACAAAGACCAAGGCCGCGGAGGCGGAGGGGAATTCCATCAAGATCGCCGCCGAAGCCGAAAAGCAGGCGGCACAACTGCGTGGTCAGGGTGTAGCGCTGTTCCGTGAGGAAGTGGCCAAGGGTATGAGCCAGGCGGCTGAACAGATGAAGCAGGCCAATCTCGATACCAATGTGATCTTATTCAGCATGTGGACCGAAGCCATCAAGAATTTCGCCGAGTACGGAAAAGGCAATGTGATTTTTCTGGATGGCAGCAGCGAGGGTATGGAGAAGACCATGCGGCAGATCATGGCCATGCAGCAGATGAATGACCGCTAGGTCCTTGCTTCCACATTTTCTCCTATGGTGGAATTAACAGGAATTTATACCCCCTTCATCTCAGGTGGAACGGAATTAGCTCCAACTTAGCGGTAAGGTTGCTCAGGATCGAGCATCGACTTGAAACGTTATTTTTGCCCGAAAATCATTGTGCATGTTTGATTTCTTTCTTCAGGTGAATGCCCTGAATCCACCTGCGGCACCCGTGGAAACCGTATGGAGTCTTCTGGCCAAGGGAGGCCCGCTGATGATTCCGCTGGGACTGCTTTTTGCCGTAGCGCTCTATGTGTTCTTCGAGCGCTACCTGACCATCCGCAAGGCGGGAAAGACCGACGCGAATTTCATGAACATCATCCGCGACCACGTCATCACCGGCAATGTGACGGCAGCCCGGAATCTTGCCAAAAATACCGACGATCCGGTGGCGCGCATCATCGACAAGGGCCTGCAGCGCATCGGCAAGCCCATCGATGCCATCGAGCGCAGCATGGAGAATGTGGGCCGGCTCGAAATGTATAAACTCGAGAAACACCTGTCGGTACTTTCCGTTGTCTCGCGCATCGCCCCGCTCTTCGGGTTTATCGGTACCATCGTGGGTCTGGTGTTGCTTCTGAAGGAATTCGCCACCATCAGCAATCCATCCGTTAGTCAGATTGCCGATGCCATGTATGTCAAGCTCATCACATCGGCAAGCGGTCTGGTGATTGGCATGCTTGCCTATCTGGGATACAGTTTTCTCAACACCCAGATCAACCGCACAGCCAACCGCATGGAAGCGGCCAGCAGCGATTTCATCGACATCCTGCAGGAACCCATCAAGTGATTCACGGCAACGAATAAACGAAAAATAAATCGGGCATGGTTTTCAGGAGGCATACATTACGGGAGAGCCACGACGAGGTGGATACAGGTCCGCTCAACGACATCCTGTTCATCCTGCTCATGTTCTTTCTCATGATTTCCACCCTGGCCAATCCCAACGTGATCAAAATGAGTGTGCCGAGGGCCAAAAGCGATACCAAGTCGAAGCAGAGCGTGGTGGTCAGTCTGGGTAAAGACCGCTCCTTCTATGTAGGGGCTTCAAAAATTCCCGCCGATTCGCTGGAGTCGGCCCTCCGGCGTTATATCAATACGGGCGACAGTATCCGTCCCGCCGTAGTCATCAATGCCGATTCCTCCGCCAACTGGGGCGAGGTGGTCAAAATCATGCGCGTGGCCAGAAGGCTTGGCGCTTCCACATCCGCCACCGTCAGCGGAACCGAGTAGCCCGAAGCATCCGCAGGTTGCCGCTCATATCTTTCCTCAGTTCCACATCCTTCCACCGATCCAAGAATAAGGCCCGCGTTTCTTCAGCGAATTGCTGATGGAGTTCCAGATAGATGCTGCTTCCTGGTGTTGCTTTTTTTTCTGCAAATGCGGCAATCAGCCGGTAAAAAAGCAGGGGGTCGTTTTCAGGTGCAAACAGGGCGGTATGCGGTTCATATTTATGCACATTGCGGTGGAGTAAATGCGCCTCCTGCAGGGGAATGTAAGGAGGATTGCTGACGATGAGGTCGAAATCGGGCAGGTGTTGCCAGGTAGTGTTATCGCTGAAATCGGCCGGCAGGAAGGTTATTTCCGTATGCAGCGCTTCAGCGTTGCGGCGGGCGTAATTGAGGGCGGTATCACTGATATCGATTGCAGTCACTTGCGCTGCCGGATGTTTTTTTTTGAGTGTGATGGCGATACATCCGCTGCCTGTTCCGATATCGATTATCAGGGGAGAGGCTGATGGGTCAAGGTCTTTCAGGATCCACTCCACAAGCTCTTCCGTTTCGGGTCGTGGAATCAGTACACCCGGACCGGTATGAAAGCGGTTGCCGTAAAACCAGGTTTCTCCCAGAACATATTGAAGCGGTTCACCCTTCAGCAGCCGTTCCCTGTCGGTCTTCAGGATTTTTCCCAAAGAATCCGGCAAGCTTTCCGGAAGTTCAGCTGAGTCTATCCGTGCCCCCCGAAGCAGGCGGACAATAGCCGAAGCCTCACCTGCGGAATACAGGGATTCCAGCGCTTTTCGGAGTTCGTTGAAAAAATCGGATGACTGCACAGGCAAACTTAGCGGAATATCGCAGCGGATGATGCGCGTTCTGTACTTTTGATCGTTGATTCCGGAAGAAAAATACATGGCGCGTTGCCTGGAACTGGCCTTATCGGGTGGCGGGTCCGTTGCTCCCAATCCTTTGGTGGGTGCGGTGCTGGTACACAATGACGTTATTATTGGCGAGGGCTATCATCAGCGTTTCGGAGAAGCACATGCGGAGGTGAATTGTATCCGGAATGTTCCTGCTGCATTTCGTCATCTGGTTCCTGAAAGCACGCTCTATGTTTCACTCGAACCCTGTGCCCATCAGGGCAAGACGCCTCCCTGCACCGATTTGATTTTGCGCGAAAAGATTTTCCGTGTGGTCATCGGTTGCCGCGATCCTTTCCCCGATGTCAACGGCAAGGGTATCGAACAACTGCGCAATGCCGGCGTACAGGTCAGTTGCGGAATCCTTGAAAGAGAGTGCAAGCAGCTGAACCGTCGATTTTTTACGGGCTTCGATCTGGGTCGCCCTTATGTCGTGCTCAAATGGGCGCAATCAGCCGACGGCTTTATCGCTGCCGCAAACGGAGCGCCTGTTGCCATCAGCAATGCCGTAACTAACCGCCTTGTCCATCGCTGGCGCAGTGAAGAGGCATCCATTCTGGTAGGTACCCAAACCGCGTTGAGCGATAATCCCACACTTACGAACCGGCTCTGGACCGGGGCTCAACCGCTCCGACTGGTCATCGACCGTAATCTCAGCATACCTGCCGGATTCCGGTTGCTCGACAATTCAACGCCTACCGTTGTCTTCAATGCATTGAAAGAGAATACACGTAATACCACGCGTTATGTTCAACTTGATTTTGAAGGTGATAAGGTTTTGCTATTGCATCAACTGCTTGCCTGGCTGCATGCAGAGCAAGTTCGGAGCGTGCTTGTAGAGGGTGGTGCCCGTCTGCATGCCTCTTTTCTTGCGGCACATCTTTGGGATGAGGCCAGAGTCATCACGGCAACAAATCTGCTGTTGGCGGAGGGGGTCAGGGCACCCCGGATCAGCGGAGCGAATGCGATCAGCAACAGTTCGTTGTTGAAAGACCGCATCGAGCTATATGTAAATGAATCACCCGCCAAACTTTCAATGGCGTGAAAACCGAATACCGTACCATCGATCGCCGTGCGCAGGCCGTATTCACCGACCGGGGCAGCCGGTTTATCGCCCATGCTATTCCTGCGGAAACACCGGAAGCTTTTCGTACTCAGCTAAGTGCCATAAAAAAAGAACATCCCAAGGCGGTTCACCATTGCTTTGCTTACCGTATGGGTGCGACTGGCGATTTGTTTCGCTGCAGTGATGACGGGGAGCCGTCGGGCAGTGCGGGCAGGCCTATCCTTGGTCAGATTGACAGCAGGGAACTCACCAATACGGCCGTTATTGTAGTCCGGTATTTCGGCGGTACCCTGCTGGGCATTCCCGGGCTGATCAATGCCTACAAGACCAGCACCTCCCTCGTATTGCAGCTGGTACTAGTGGTCCGGCGAGATGTAGTAAGGAGGTACGGGTTGCAATTCGATTATACCGCATTGGATGAGGTGCTGGGCATTTTGAAGATTTACAATTGCAGCATAGTGTGCAAAGAGCTACAATTGTTTTGCTCTGTCACAGCCGACATCCCGGTACGGCAGGAACCGGAGGTACTGGAAAAATTGGGACGTATTTCGGGTCTTGCTTCAGCTATTGTCTGAACACGATTCACAGGATTTTGGGATGGACAGGGTTGTCTGAGAAATCTTGTAAATCCGTTAATCTTGTTCTGGATTTTTTGTCTGAACACGATTCAAAGGATTTTGGGATGCTCAGGATTGTCTGAGAAATCTTGTAAATCCTGTAATCCGTAAATCTTGTTCTGATAACTTACGGGACAAACTCCGTTTCCTGAGATCAAATGCCATTCATATTAAAAATTCCTGGCAGTAATTTTTCGATTTTATCCCAAATTCGCTACTTTAGGGTTCTCGAATTACCATTTTTTAGATACACCAAAACCAGCTTATGCGGAAACTATCCTTTTTCCTGCTGTCGGCATGCTGCTTTTACGGAGCAGGAGCCCAGCAACTGCATTTCACGTCCCAGTGGTTGCAGCACAATTCCATGTATAACCCTGCGGCTGCGGGGTTCAATAAGAATCCGGTTGTCGGTATGTCGTACCGCAGCATGTGGTCGGCTTTCCCCGGTAATCCCCGTACGTTCATGGTGTACGGCGATACCTACTGGGAAAAGAAAACCACGGGGCTTGCATCATATATATATAGGGACCAGACTGGACCAACCAGCAGGACGGGCATCCAGATGGCTTACTCCTTCCATGTGAAGACCAGTGAGAAGGGCCGCCTGGGGCTGGGGCTGGAACTTCGGGGATTGCAGTATGCCATCGATCGCTCTAAAATCATTGATGCGCTGGGCAACGACCAGGTCCTGGGCGGCGCCACCAGCAAATTCAAGATGGATGCGGGTGCCGGGGTTTATTATTCCGACGGAAAACTCAGTGCTGGTGCCGCTGTCAGCCAGCTGATCCAGTCGAAACTGGCTTTCAACGATGTGCCCAACGCCACAGAAAGGGCCAAACTCTTCCGCCATTATGTGGCTACGGTGAATTATGTGATCAATACCGGTGGACATACCCATGTTACTCCAAACGCCATGGTTCGGCTGATCACCAATGCCCCCACCGAATTTGATTTCGGCTGCCGGGTCGATTATAAGGATATCATCTGGTGGGGTCTGAACTGGAGATTGCGCCAGTTCTGGAGCCTGCAATGCGGATTCAAAATCAAGGAGCGTCTCGGTTTCGCCTACTCCTACGATTACTATTCGGCGCCCTTCTCCGATTATAATACCGGCAATAATGCCCATGAAGTAGGCCTGCGTTACGAGATAAAAAAATAATAACAGATCCACCAACAATTCCATTCATTGACAAAACACCATATTCATGTCTTTCATCACAAACAATACCAATTCCGCCAAACTAATCAGGGGACTTTACCGGCAGTGGTTTTCGTTGTGCTTATTCCTGCTTTCCGGAAGCCCGATGCTCATGGCACAGGCGCCTGCCAACGACGATCCCTGTAATGCCATCGAGTTGACTCCTGCCGAAACCTGCACGTACCAGACGTTCAGCAACGAAAACGCCACCGGATCCACAGGTGTTCCTGCACCGGGTTGTGCCAACTATCAGGGCGGTGATGTATGGTTCAAAGCGACTGTCCCCGCAGGTGGACAATTGATCTTCGATTCCCAGACGGGGGTGATCACCGACGGCGGCATGGCCATTTACAGCGGCACCTGCGATAACCTTACGCTTATCAGTTGTAATGATGATGCCAGCGCCAACGGACTTATGCCGCTGATTACCGCTCAGGGACTTACCCCGGGAAGCATCGTATGGATCCGGTTCTGGGAGTACGGCAACAACAACAACGGAACCTTCGGCATCTGTGTACAGATTCCGCCACCGCCTCCCGCCAACGACGATCCCTGCAATGCCACGGTGTTGAATGTGGAAAGCACCTGTACTTACCAGACTTTTACCAATCAGAGCGCTACAGGTTCTACCAATGTTCCCGCCCCAGGATGTGCCAACTATCTGGGTGGTGATGTATGGTTCCAGGTAGTGGTGCCCGCAGGCGGTCTTTTGTATATCGATACTGATGAAGGCGTGATGACCGATGGCGGTATGGCCGTATATACCGGCACCTGTGACAACCTGACCTTGCTGAGTTGTGACGACAACAGCAGCCCCAACGGTACTATGCCCAAGATCGTCGTCAACGGTCAGGCCCCCGGCACCATCCTCTGGGTGCGGGTTTGGGAAGCAGGCAACAACAACAACGGCACCTTCGGCATCTGCGTGAGTATTCCTCCACCGCCTCCTGCCAACGACGATCCCTGCGGCGCCATCGAGTTGATTCCCGGCAATGATTGTGTTTACGAAACATTCACTACGGAAAACGCTTCGGCAACTCCCGGCGTACCTGCACCGGGCTGTGCCAACTACCAGGGTGGCGATGTCTGGTTCCGCGTAACCGTACCGGCCGGTGGCCAGCTTCTTTTCGATACCCAAACCGGAGTTATTACCGATGGTGGTATGGCGGTTTACAGCGGGACCTGCGACAACCTCACACTCGTTAGTTGTAACGACGACTCCAGCCCCAACGGATTGATGCCCCTTATCGAAGTCAACGGTATCACGCCGGGAAGTACGCTCTGGGTAAGGGTTTGGGAATACGGCAACGACAATCCCGGGACCTTCGGCATTTGTGTGAAAATTCCGCCTCCGCCTCCATCTAACGATAATCCCTGCAATGCCATCAGTCTTACCGCTGAGCAGTCATGCACCTATCAGTATTTCACCAATGTAAATGCTACGGCTACGGCTACCGCTCCTGCACCCGGTTGTGCCAATTATCTCGGAGGTGATGTCTGGTTCCAGGCTATTGTACCTCCGGGAGGCGCTATTGATATCAATACCGATGACAGCGTTATGCTGGATGGCGGTATGGCCGTTTATACCGGCACCTGCGACAACCTCACCCTGCTTTCCTGCGATGACAACAGCAGCGAGAATGGCAACATGCCCCGCATCATCGCCGGCGGGCTTACTCCCGGAAGTACTGTATGGATCCGGGTTTGGGAAGCCGGTAACAATAATAACGGCATCTTCGGAATCTGTGTGACCATTCCGCCTCCACCTCCGGCCAATGATGAACCTTGCTTACCCACCGTACTTAACGCCTCCACGGAATGTAACTTCCAGACCTTCAGCAATGCAAGCGCCACGGGAAGTTCGGGCGTCTCCGCACCCACTTGCGCCGCCTACGCCGGATTTGATGTCTGGTTCCAGGTGGAGGTTCCATCGGGGGGTGCATTGAAAATCGATACCCGCAGGGGCACCATGCTCGATGGTGGCATGTCTGTATATACAGGCTTCGACTGTACCACACTCACCGAAATCGCCTGCGACGACAACAGCAGCAGCAGCACCAACATGCCTCGTATCCTTTTGAGCGGTCAGGCGCCGGGTTCACTTTTATGGATCCGCGTATGGAGCAAGAACGGAATTACCAATCTCGGCACTTTCGATATCTGTGTACAGATCCCCCCTCCGCCACCCGCAAATGATGAACCCTGTGCAGCCACGATTTTGCCGGTGAACAGTTCCTGTGTCTTCCAGTCCTTCACCAATGAAAGTTCATTCGGAACCACCGGAATTGCCAATCCTACCTGCGGCAACTATGCAGGTTTTGATGTCTGGTTCAAGGCAACCGTCCCCCCCGGAGGGGCTATCGAAATCAACACTCGTCAGGGAACCATGCCCAACGGTGCCATGGCGGTGTACAGCGGTTTCGATTGCAATACGCTGACTGAAATCGCCTGCGACGACAATTCAAGCGCCAGCAGCGGAATGCCGTTCATCTCCCTGGGCGGCCTTACCCCGGGATCTGATGTATGGATCCGCATGTGGAGCAATAACGGAGCGGCCAATGCCGGTACTTTCGACATTTGTATTTCCACTCCTCCCGCTCAACCCGTTACCTTCAATTTCAGTTGTGCGAAAGACACCACACTGGGTTGTGGAAATGCCAGCGGCTGCTTCAGCTTGTCTACGGTTATTCCGAATATCCACTCCTCAACAGCCGATTATGAAATCAACCCGGTTAGCCAGTTCGGCTGCTTCAGGCCCGATATCAATCCGGGCATTCCGGGAGCACCCACCAACTTGAATACTGATGATCGTTACACCGATGCCATCACACTTCCGTTTACCTTCCCCTTCTACGGAACCAATTACAACCAGTTGATTGTAAGTACCAATGGTTATGTGAGTTTTGATATAACGGAGGCGGGTGCTTTCAGTCATTATTCCATTTTGAATAGCGGTGGCACCTTGTCCGCTACCACAGGAACACCACAGGACCTGCCCAGTGATCTGTATGACAAGGCGCTGATCATGGGACCCTATCATGATATCAATCCGTTTTACAACACCTCGCCCGGTCGCAAAATCAAATATAACGTGGTGGGAACAGCACCTAACCGAAAGTGGGTAGTGAGTTATTTCAAGATACCCCTGTATTATACTACGGGAGGTTGTGACGATTCCATCAACAATACGCACCAGATCGTGCTTTATGAAGGATCCGGCATAATCGATGTGTTTATCTATGAAAAACAGAACTGCCTGGGCTGGAACCAGGGCAGGGCGATGATCGGTCTGCAAAATTTCGACAGGAACCAGGCCATCATGGTGCCCGGCCGCCGTGCTTCAGATGCTCCATGGGGCCAGCCAAACATGAACGAGACCTGGCGCTTTGTGCCTTCTCAGGGCCCTACACTGTTCAAGCGGGTATTGCTCTTCGATACCCTGGGCAACCAGATCGGAGTGGGCGACACCAGTTCCATCAACGCCACCAATCTGCGCGTCAATTTCAACAATGTTTGTCCGGTTGTGAATGAACAGAACGCCGTGTACATTGTCAAGTCCTTCTACACCAAGTTCGACGATCCGAATGAAGTAGTTGTGGGAGCGGATACCATCCGCGTATCCCGGACAGGAACCGGCCTTTCACTGAATGTAGCTACCACCAATGTACGCTGCAACGGCGGATCCGATGGCACAATCACCGTAACCCCCGGCAGTGGTACAGCCCCCTACCAATATTCCATTAATGGAGGTGCGCTTCAACCTGGTAACAGCTTTACCGTGGGAGCCGGCACCTATCGCGTAACGGTGAAAGACCAGAACAACTGTTCGAAGGATACGCTGATCACTATCACACAACCCACTCCCATCCGCGGCGATTTTGCCGTAACCAATGTGCGTTGCAACGGCGGCTCCGACGGAACCATTACCATTACCGCCAATGACGGTCAGGCTCCTTATACTTATTCTTCGGGTGGCGGTACCTATCAGGCCGGTAATGTGTTCACCTTGCCCGCTGGTTCCTATACCATTTCTATCAAGGATGCCAACAACTGTGTGAAGGATTCCATCATCGTGATTACCCAGCCGCAACCCATCAGGACTGATGTGGTAACCACTGCTCCGCGTTGCAATGGCCAGACCAACGGTACCATCGTCATCAATGCAACGAACGGAACAGCGCCCTTCAGTTACTCCATCGACAACGGCGCCAACTACCAGACCGGTAACTCCTTCAATGTGGGTGCAGGTACCTATCGCATCCGGGTTAAGGATGCCAACAACTGTGAGAAGGACAGTACCCTGACCATTTCCGAACCCGCCGTTCTTTCCGCTTCTGCACAGTCGAGCAATGCCTCTTGTAGTGAATTGCCCAACGGACAAATTACGGTGAACAACGCAGCCGGAGGAACCACGCCCTATTCCTACAGTATTGACGGCACCAACTTCCAGCCGGGTACCTCATTCACCGTAGGCGAAGGCAACTATACGGTCACCGTCAAAGATGCCAACAATTGTCTGGCTACCCTGCCCTTGAGCGTGGGCTTCACCTACAACCTTACCCTCCGCAGCCGTCCGGATACCGCTATCTGTGACAACGCAACGGTACGGTTGAATACCACCAGCAATGCGGCCAGCTTCAGCTGGATACCGACCCAGTCTGTCGACAATCCCTCCATTGCAAGCCCGCTTGCCTCACCAGCTGCCACCACCCAATACATCGTACTGGCGCAGTTGGGGAACTGTACGCAGAAGGACACGGTACTGGTTACCGTATCTCCCACACCTACCGTGAGCGCCGGTAACGATGTGACGGTTGTCAGGGGCGAGAATGCCAACATCGCCGGATCGGTAAGCAGCAGCACGGTCAGCTATATCTGGTCGCCGGCCACCTACCTCAGCGATGTGAACTCGCTGAGTCCTGTTTCCGTTCGGCCTGATGCCACCATTACTTACCGCCTTACGGCCGTGAATGGTGTGGGTTGCTCGGCATTTTCCGAAATGCGCGTGATCGTTCTACCCGTTTGTATCAAGGTCAAAAATGCCTTTACGCCCAATGGCGACGGGGTCAACGACAACTGGATGGTGTACGACCAGTATGATTGTCTGCAGAATGTGACGGTGCAGGTGTACAACCGCTATGGTTCAAAAGTTTATGAGTCGCGCAATTACCGCAACGACTGGAATGGAACCTACAACGGCCAGAGCCTGCCCGACGGCACATACTATTATGTCATCGGCTTCAAACTCCTGAGCGGTCGCGTGCAGGAAGTGCGGGGCGACGTGACCATCATGCGATAAACCGGAATATGGATATCGAATCCTTAAGGGAATATGTATTGGCGAAACCTTCCGTAACGGAAGGTTTCCCTTTTGGGGCTGATGTGCTCGTGTTCAAAACCTCGGGCAGGATGTTCCTCCTGCTGCCACTCGATACCGTTCCGGTGCAGTTCAATGTGAAGTGCGAACCTGATCGGGCCATCGAATTACGGGAACGATATCCGTTTGCTGTTTTGCCCGGTTACCACATGAGCAAGAAGCACTGGAATACGGTGATCGTCAACGGAACGCTGACAAAGGCGCAGCTGCTGGACATGATTGACCACTCCTACGATCTGATCAGCGGGGGCAAATGATGGGTTCTATTTTACAGTACGCTGCCCGACCAAAATGACGGAATCAAGCATATCCGGACTAATGACAATCAGAGTAGCTATAATCGAGGATATCCAGCAAATTCAACGTGTACGTAATTCTGTCAAGGAAAATATCTTGTCCGACCCCGGCCTGGTTACCGACAAGGACTGCGAAGAATTCATTACCCGGAGGGGGAAAGGCTGGGTTTGTGAAATAGGCAAACGGATTGTTGGATTCGCAATTGCCGACCTCGAGGGGAATAATATCTGGGCGTTGTTTTTGGACCCCGAATTCGAACGACAAGGAATTGGACGGGCTTTGCACGATATCATGCTGAACTGGTATTTTGAACAGACAAAGGAAAAAGTCTGGCTGGGTACGGCGTTCAATACACGCGCTGAAAAATTTTATCGAAAGGCCGGGTGGATGGAATCCGGGACACACGGAACGAGGGAAATCAGGTTTGAAATGACCTATGACGACTGGATACTAAGCCGGAACCGATAATACCGATTGGATATCTGTAATGGACCAATATCATTGGCCCAAACAGCTATCACATCGGCATTATACGAGAAAATTTTTGGGTTTAAAATAACATCACTTTCGTATAACAGGCTGTTACCCAATACATGGCTGAACGCTTTCGATCGGATGTTTTGCTATTCCCGGGTTCTCCGCCCTGGTTCGTGGCTCACGGATCATTCCCCTTTCGCAAATCAATTCACAAACTGCCACTGGATACCAAACCGGATCATCAGTCCGGGATAGACATACTGCGGGGCACCGAAATTGTTGTTGTTGAATCCGAAACCGTTGGTAAAACCCAGGGTGTTGAGGTTTTCGGCCCGCAGGAATCCGGTGAAGGTCCGGATCCGGAAATGCAGGAAGGCGGCGACGTCCGGCAGGTTGCGCAGCGTAATGCTGTCCTGCACAACGAACTGCCCCATCAGTGGCGAATAGTGGGGCGCCTTGTAGGGAGTGTAGTACCGGATTTCAAGTCCGGTGCTCAGGTTCAGGTTTTTGAAGAACTGCCCCTCATAGGCGATACGGGTTCGGGTAAACAGCAGGGGAAGCCGGAGCGGGGCCGAACGGTCCACCTGCTGCACCGTGGTTTCATTGAACAGGCGCCAGTATTTCCCCAGCCTGAATGTTTTTGATGCCGAGATCTGCAGCAGGTTGATGAGGGGGGCATATTGCCGGGGCTGACGGTAATTGGAAAAGTAGATGAAATTCGCAATCAGGGTATTGCTTACCGAAAGCTGGAAATAGGGATTCACGGCACTTGCCTCCAGCCGGGTCTGGTTTTCCTTGAGGAAGCCTCCGCTTTTTGTGAAGTTGAACGAAGAGTTGTTGTTGACCAGATAGGAAGGACTGCTGTTCGTATTGCTGAAGGCCAGTCGTACACTGCCCAGTTTGCCGTCGAGCAGTCGGGTAAGCGAGGCAAAGCCTTCATAATCGCCGCTGTTGAATCCGTTTACATAGAACAGGGCCCTCGCCTGCAGATCCCATTTTTTGTTGCGTGTCTTGTTGCGGTACTCGCCGTGTACGATCAGGTTGTACAGCCGTGCTTCCCCTGATGAGAAATTGCCCAGGATGTTTTCCAGCCTTATGCCTGCGAGCAGGAACTGGCTGAGGTTTTTCGTGTCGGGGAACCGAATCAGTGAAAAATCGTTGCTGATCTTGCGCCATGCGTCGGTCACCTGCAGGGTGTCTCCGTTATTCAGGGTGGTATCGTACCACACGCGGTAGATGGAATCACGCACAGCAACATCACGGTAGCGGTAGCGCTGTGTATTGTAGATCAGGGTATGCTGGAAACGCAGCCGCGGATAGAACAGGTATTCGGTGGTGGAATCGTTGATGATGATGGAGTCTTTCCTGCCGATATCATAATGGTGACGGTACACAAAAGAGAAATCCTTGTATTTGTTGCCCGTGTTCACCGCTGTTAGAAAAGGGTTGGGGTCCGATACCGGCGCTGCACCAAGTTTCACGGGTATGGTGAACCGCCTCGAATAATCGGCCGAAGTGGTGGTCAAAAAGGTATCGCTGGCAATACCGCCGTTTTCGGAGCAGTTGATGCCGTTGCCCATAAGGATGCCGTAGGCCCCGTAGCGTTTTTTCCGCCCCTGATAATTTCCGGAGAACCGGTAATTGTTGTGGTTGGTATTCTGGTTCACATAAAAACCGGGGGCATTGATCAGCCGGTACTCGAACCCGAGGTTGAAATTCGGTTTGATGTTGCGCGTGATCAGCACCTGGATCACCTGTTCCTTTCCGCTGGCCAGCTGATACCCCAACTGGGTATAGGGCTTGGTGGTCTTGAAGAAGCGGGTGTTTTCAGGGGTGAACCTGTAGGCATCGAAGGCATGGAATCCGGCATCCCAGCCGGCTCGCTTTATCGTTGTCGGACGGAGCAAGTAACCCGCACCTCCCGTATTTCCGGTGTATTGAAGGCTGAAGGGTACCGGAAAATAGCTGTAAAAATCGTTGACATAACTTACCAGCGGAAGGCTTCGGATCGAGTCATAGGCCCGGTAGGTGATGTTGAAGGAATCCTTGGCATCGTTGCGGTGTTCGAAGGCTATGGTGTCGCTCTGGCTGCTCCCGGGCATATTGCCGAAGTTGCGTCCGCTGCGCATGATATTGTCGAAAGCCGCACCCTCATTCTGCCCCAGGGCAATACCGGCGGCAATCGACAAGGGAATAACCAGAAAAAGATGTTTCAGCATATTGCGGTTTACCTGAAAACAAGGGTATCTTTTTTTTAAGCAGTATCCGGATCAGATTCGTTCGGCAGGATCCGTCAGCAAGTTGCCGCAAGTTCACGGAATAATCCGGCAAGCACTGGCTCGGCGGCTTTGGCCGCGGCAATCACCTCTTCATGGGTGATGGTTGCTTCCACCTCCATGATGCCGATATCGGTAATCACACTCACGGCAAATACCTGCATGCCCATATGCCTTGCCGCGATGGATTCCTGCACGGTGCTCATTCCCACGGCATCGCAGCCACAGGCAAGCAGCAAACGGTATTCGGCCCTCGTTTCAAAAGTAGGACCGGTTACAGCACAATAAACGCCTTCTTTGATTGGCAGCTTCATGCCCGATGCTATGGAGCGTGCTTTTTCCAGAAGAGCCTTGCTGTAGGGCTCGCTCATATCGGGGAACCTTGGACCAAGTTCTTCATAATTGGCGCCGATCAGCGGATTGGGAATGAAAAAACTGACATGGTCTTTGATAAGCATCAGGTCGCCGATGCGGAAACTGCTGTTCATGGCACCTGCGGCATTGCTGATCAGCAGGTTTGTGGCGCCAAGATGCTTCATCACGCGCACAGGAAATACGATTTCCTGCGCACTGTATCCTTCATAACAATGCAACCGCCCCGATTGGGCGATGACGCGTTTGTTGCCGATGCTTCCAATCACCAGTTTGCCCTGATGGCCCTTGACAGTGCTGACGGAAAAATGGGGAATATCCTCATAGGGGATCTCCCGCTCGATACTGATTTCCCGGGTGAAACCGCCCAATCCCGTGCCAAGGATAATGCCGGTGTGTACGGGCTCCGGACAGAGTTTTTGGATAAAGGCTGCCGATTCGCGGATCTGTTCTGGTAAATTCATGAAGGAGGTATGATGGAACCGGTTGACGGGTTCCTTGTTGTATTAAATAGGGCCAAAAATACACGCTTTATGCAGGATCGTTCCGGCAATTATTTTCCTTAACAAGGGTTTTTGTATGAGCGTTGTTTCATTTTCATTTACGGGCGATTTGCGTTATTTTCGCCCGAACTTTTAAAGCAGGTAACACCACTTCGATTCCTGTTTTATCGGGGGAAACCCCAATTTTACCGCTCGTCAATAAAAGTTATACCGATGAATCTACATGAATACCAGGCCAAGGAACTGCTGAAAAAATATCAGGTGCCCGTACAGGAGGGCATCGCCTGTGCTACATCATCAGAGGCTGAAGAGGCCTATAAGCAGATTCATACCCAGTACAGCAGCAAGTTTGCCGTGGTCAAGGCGCAGATTCATGCAGGGGGAAGGGGTAAGGGTACCATTCAGGGTACCGAGCAGCGGGGTGTGGCCGTGGGGAAGAATGCCGAATCGGTGAAAACAATCGCATCCAACATATTGGGCGGAACCCTGGTCACGCTGCAAACAGGTCCTGCAGGAAAACTGGTCAACAAGGTACTGGTTGCCCAGGATGTGTATTATGATGGTCCAAATCCGGTCAAGGAATTCTACCTCTCCATACTGCTCGACCGTGCATCGGGTCGCAATGTGATCATGTACAGCACCGAAGGGGGTATGAACATTGAAGATGTTGCCCACGACACACCCGAAAAAATATTCCGCGAATGGGTGCATCCCGGCGGTGCCCTTCAGGGGTTTCAGGCACGGAAAATCGCGTTCAACCTGGGGCTCAGCGGTGAGGCGCTCAAAAACTGCGTGAAGTTCGTGACCAACCTCTACAATGCCTATCTGGGTCTGGACTGCAGCATGCTTGAAATCAATCCGCTTTTCAAAACCAGCGACGACAAGATCATTGCCGTTGACTGCAAGATGAATATCGACGACAACGCGCTGATCCGTCATCCGGATATCGCCGTGCTGCGCGATATCAGCGAAGAAGATCCCACTGAAGTGGAAGCGGGCAAGTACAACCTGAATTTTGTAAAACTAGACGGCAATGTGGGTTGCATGGTGAACGGCGCCGGACTGGCCATGGCCACTATGGATATGATCAAGCTCAGCGGCGGCGAACCGGCCAATTTTCTGGATGTGGGCGGTACGGCCAATGCGCAAACCGTGGAGGCGGGCTTCCGCATTATTCTGAAAGATCCGAAAGTGAAGGCCATCCTTATCAACATTTTCGGTGGCATTGTCCGCTGCGATCGCGTGGCGCAGGGCGTTATCGATGCATATAAGTCTATCGGAACCATCCACATCCCCATCATCGTAAGGCTGCAGGGCACCAATGCCGATGTGGCGAAAAAGCTGATTGACGAAAGCGGTCTTGAAGTGAAAAGTGCCATCCTGCTCAGCGAAGCCGCCGCACTGGTAAACAAGGCTCTCGCTTAAGATCAGTCTTTTCGGAAAACGCCTATCCTTCCGTTTGAACCTGCGAAGAAAACGGACGCTCCTTTCTTTGATTTCCGGCATACATGAAAGCCCTGGCTGGAAAGGCTTTTCCAGGTGATGCCATTGTCGTTGCTGATATCGGCACCATTTATTCCGCAGCAGATCCATCTGTTTTTGTTGATATGCTCCACACAACTCCGGTAGCCGCGTGGAGGTTGTATCGGCTTTCGCCAGTTCAGACCACCATCGGTTGAATAGGCGCAGTTACCTGCAGTATCATGAGCGTTAAGATAATCACCACCCACCACAACCAGTGTTCGCCCGTCTTTTATCGCAATCGAGTTGGCTCCGGTGCTTTCCGTTCCCTGAGCCAGCGGTAAAAGTACAGCACTGTTTCTGAAAAAGAAACGGCTTTTCAATCCGCCGGTCACAAACACCGCTTCCTGTTTGTTCAGTTTGCGGATATTGGTTCCGCTCGATGCGAACAAGGCTTCACCGCTGTCGGCTGCCGGTAATTTTTCTTCAGGAAGGGGTTGCCAGTGAAAGCCGCCGTCGAAGGTGCGGAGCATGAATAGTTTTCCGTTCAGCGGATCCCCCACGGCAATACCGCTTTGTTCGTTCCAGAATTCAAGGGCGTCGAGGAAGATACCGGGCTTCGACATGCTGAATACCAGTTTCCAGGTTTCTCCGCCGTCGGAGGTGCGCAGGATCTGGGCGGGATCTCCGGTGCCCATCACCACAGCGCTGGTTTCATCAAAGGCCTCGATATCCCTGAAATCGGTTTTCTCAAAACCCCTGATGCTGCTCCATTTCCAGGTACGGCCGCTGTCGAGGCTTTTACCTACCGTGCCATGACTGCCCGAGGCCCATATTGTGGCCGGACTCACCACACTTAATCCCCGCAGGCTTTCAGTACATCCGGTGTTCAGCAATTCGATGCGTTGGCTTTTTGCCGGTTGTATTGAACCCATCATCAGCAAAAGCAGTTGCAGGAATCGTATTGCTTTCAGGAACGTGTATGATATTCGGGTTGGCTGTATTAGATTCATCGCTGGTATTTTTTTTCGGCCATAATGCAATAAATTTATGCTTTTGTTCAGGAAAAAATCACAGCAATAAGATGAATGAAATACCCTACTGGATGAGTCGCACCCAATTGATGCTCGATGACGACAGTGTGCGGCGGCTGATGGATAAGAACGTGCTTGTTGTGGGGCTGGGAGGTGTCGGCGGCATCTGTGCCGAAATGATTGCCCGATCGGGAGTGGGACGCATGACCATTGTTGACGGCGATGTGGTGGACCTCAGCAACTGTAACAGGCAGGTGGTGGCCCTGCACAGTACCGCCGGAAAATCGAAGAGTGCCATACTCGCCGAACGGTTGATGGATATCAACCCCCTGCTGCAACTGACTGCCGTGGACAGTTTCATCCGCGACGAACAGATTTACGAACTCATTGAAAACGGAAATTTCGATTATGCGGTGGATTGTATCGATACCCTGAGTCCGAAGGTATGGCTCATCAAGGCCTGTGTGGAAAGGGGCCTGCCCATAGTCAGTTCGCTGGGTGCAGGCGGGAAAGTTGACCCCACAAAAGTGCGCGTGGCCGATATTTCGGAAAGCTATCGCTGTAATCTTGCCCGTTATGTGCGGAAATACCTGCGGCGGCTGGGCATCCGCAACGGGGTGAACGTGGTGTTCTCCGCAGAGGATGTCGACCAGTCGAAAATCATCGTTACCGAAAAAGCCTTTCCCAAGAAATCCGTCATCGGCACCATATCCTATATGCCCGCCGTTTTCGGCTGCTTCACCGCCAGCGTGGTCATCCGCGATCTCTACCGTGCCTGACCGCTACCCCTATGGGCTCCGAACATCGAATTGTGTACTTTTGAATGACAACAGCATAACCTCCCATGGCCCAGCAACCGCTTCTTGTAGACGGCATATGTTCCTCTCTTGATTTTTTCGACAAACTGATTGTAACCGGACAACCGGTTGCGCTTTCTTCGGAAGCCCGGAACCGTATCAGTGCCTGTCGCGATTATCTGGACAACAAGGTCAACGGAAGCGATGCATTGTTCTACGGCATCAATACGGGTTTTGGATTTCTTCAGGATGTGCGTATCAATCCCGGTCAGCTGGAGGAGTTGCAGAACAACCTGCTCAAGTCGCATGCCTGTGGTATGGGCGAAGTGGTTCCGACTCCTGTTGTAAAACTGATGCTGTTGCTGAAGATCCGTTCCCTCTGTTACGGGTATTCGGGTGTGCAGTTGGCAACGGTGGAACGGCTGGTGCAATTCTACAACGAGGGTATTTGTCCTGTGGTGTACACGCAGGGCTCACTCGGTGCTTCGGGCGACCTGGCTCCCCTGAGTCATCTTTGTCTGCCGCTGATAGGTTTGGGCGAAGTGGTTTGGAACGGGCAGCGCATGCCGGCCGAACAATGCCTGCAAAAACTGGGCATGCAACCACTGACGTTGCAAAGTAAGGAAGGGCTGGCCCTGATAAACGGAACCCAGTTCATGGGCGCATATGGTACCTACAGCATCTGCAAGGCCGCCCGTCTGCTTCGCTGGGCCGATACCATAGCAGCCTTGTCCTGTGATGCATTCGGTTGTGTTTCGGGTCCGTTTCATGAAAACATACATGCCATTCGTCCGCATACCGGACAAATAAAAACCGCAGCCGCACTCCGCAACCTCCTCTGCGATAGCCCGCTTTATATGAAGCCCAAGAAGCAGGTGCAGGATCCTTATTCCTTCCGTTGTATTCCGCAGGTGCATGGTGCAAGCAAGGATGCGTACAACTATGTCAGTTCGGTTTTTCTTACGGAAGTCAATGCCGTTACCGACAACCCCAATGTATTTCCCGCCGACGACCTGATCATGAGTGGCGGTAATTTTCACGGACAGCCCCTGGCGCTTGCGCTTGATTTTCTGGCCATCGCTATGAGCGAACTGGGGTCCATTTCTGAACGCAGGACCTATCAATTGATCAGCGGACAGCATGGCTTGCCGCTTTTTCTCGTGAAAAATCCGGGACTGCATTCCGGCTTTATGATTCCCCAGTACACGGCAGCCGGCATTGTCAGTGAGAACAAGCAGCTTTGTACGCCCGCCAGTGTGGATTCGATTCCCTCAAGTAACAACCAGGAAGATCATGTGAGCATGGGTGCCAATGCCGCTACCAAGGTCAAACGGGTGATTGACAATGTGGAAAGCGTACTCGCCATCGAACT
This sequence comes from uncultured Ferruginibacter sp., assembly GCA_964655055.1. GTDB lineage: Bacteria > Bacteroidota > Bacteroidia > Chitinophagales > Chitinophagaceae > Ferruginibacter. The sequence goes on along the minus strand of CAZZLI010000033.1, from coordinate 3,710 downwards.
GTTTACTGCTGCGCAGGCCCTGGAATTCCGCCGTCCCGAAAAAACATCACCGGTGCTTGAGTCACTCCACAAAGCCTATCGCGAAAGGGTGGGCTTCAATGATGCCGACAGGATCCTTAAGCAGGATATGGATGCGACGGTTCAGTTCATGAGGAATCTCCTGTTACCCGAATCGTAATGCAGCTTCCCTGGCAATCAATCGGGAACGCCCTGCCTGAACCAGCTTTTCTCTTTTTCCGCGTGAAGTGTGAGCAGCAACGAAATCTGCAGGTATTTTCTCACCTGCGAACGGCTGAGGTCGTAATCGTACTGGGTCAGGAATCCGCTTTGCAGGGCCGTGGTGGCCGAAAGCTCATATCCGCATCCCGCAAAAAACCGGTTACGTTCAAATACCGGTGCACGGTTGTTCAGGAAGATTTCATCCCAAACCATCAGGTAAACGGTACCCGGAACCACTTCGCGGTGGTTGAGTGGTAAGGCCAGATTGAAGCGGTAGCGGAACCGGTTGCGGTACCCGTTGCTGGTAAATCGCTGTTCGGCGCGGTAACGGTGCTCCATTTTCAGCCGGCCGGCATTTTGCCGCAATACCACCTGCTGCCAGGTCCGGAATTCGCGGTTGATCATGGGCTTGGTAAAATTGCCCTCGTTTTGAAACGTATTGTAGCTGCCCAGCCCTGCGCCCACCTGGAAATTCGGATTGACGCTGTATGCCGCAAGGCCCTTGATTTCATAATAGTTCATGTTACTGTAAAACGACAGGCTTCGCATCTGGGCTTCGATGAAATAACTCCAGTGGTCGTTGATTTTCGACTTTAGGTTGACGATGTTCCAGGTACCTACTTGTCCGCATGCAGTTGTAATGGTAGATAGAAAAAAAACGGAAAAGAGTATGGCCAGTACTTCGCATCTTTTTGCCGGGTTTATTTTCCGGGCTGTTTTGATTGATGAAAAGCCGGATGGCAACAGGGATATGCTCGTTGGGAACATGAATGGAGAATCAATCGTTTATCTGCTGCAAAGATAACCATCGCCGATATCCGGAGCTATGGCCTGATTTAGGGTAATCCGGAAAATCCCCTTTTTCTCTGTGCTTTGGAGAACTATGAACGCGATTCAGCGTAATGCTTCAAAGTCCGTATCCAACAGCGGATAACTGCGCCAGTCGCGGTAATCGAAATGCCACCATTCGTTTTGCAATACCGTGAATCCGTTCGATTCCATGACCGAACGAAGCAGGTCGCGCATCTTTCGTTCCTGTTCCGTGCCTCCGGTATAGTTGGCATAGGAACGCTCGCTCGCTTCGTCATATTCACCGGGCATTTTGACAGCATTTCCCGTTCGAAGTTCATATAGGGTGAGGTCCACTGCACAACCCCGGTTGTGCCTTGAGCCTTTTCGCGGATCGGCAACAAATTCACGGTCTTGCTTCGGCGTGATTTTCCAGAACAGTTTTGTGATGCTCCAGGGTCGGTAGCCGTCGAATACCAGCAACCCGTAGCCTGATGCCTTAAGCGATTGGTTCACCTGTACCAGGGCCTCCGCCGCCGGGCGTTGCAGGTAGGCTACCGCTTTCGGGTACACAATACGTTTAGTGAAGTTGTTGGGAGTGGCGTAGCGGATATCAAGATGGATGGAGCTGTCGAGACGGACGACCTCCACCAGATCGGCCTTGTTGAATGTACCGGTTTCCTTCGGCATGCGGATAGCACAGCCGGCAAATACCACCAGCAAAATGAGAAAGAAGTGAATTTTGAAAACAAGGGGCGTGCTCCGGATCATCTTGTTTTTCATTTGAACGGGAAACGATAGGAGAGGCCCAGCGCGTAATAGTTTAACGGTGCGTTTCGGGTGATGCCGGTGCATGCGGAGATGTCAAGCATCAGGTCGTTGTTGACCAGGTAGGTGAATCCTCCGTCGAAGCTGTGCTCGGCCATTTCCTTTTCAGGAGCAAATCCGAAAAGTTCCACATAAAGGCCCAGCTTTTCGGTGAGCGATATGCCGCTGGTGAGCGTGTAAAGATAAACGGGTTCGGGGTCTTCACCATTCCATTTGGCGCCCAGGTTGTAGGAGAGCGAAACTTTTTCGCTGAGGGTATGTTGCATCACGAAACGGAAGGAGGGGGCGATGGTATTGGTGTGCAGATCGCGGCTGCCCCATTTCGACGTGGTGATATGGCCGATGAAGGAGGTGCGGGGGATGATGCCTTTCTCGGAGAGCAGATTGGCTTTGAAGCCTAACGTGACGGGATTCAAACCGGTCAGGGAACCGCCACTGCTTTTCAGTGTAACGAGTTCTGTGATCATCCGTAATTCGAAGTGCTCATTGACACCATATTTCCAGAGGGTGGAGGGAAAGGTGTAATAGCGGGAGCCGTCATTCAGCTTTTGAACCAGGAATCCGTTTTCCAGCTGCAGGTAGTTCTTCGGAACAATGAAGGGGCATTCGGTCTGGTCAGGGCGGTCAAGCTGTATGGGGGGAAGCTGGCATTGAACTGTTCGTGGAATCATACAACCCATCAAAAGCAGGATGAATGCGAATCGCTTCTGATGGCGCCTCAGGTAGTGTGGTTTGTCCATGTAGTTTGTGTTGTGCAAATGTAACAATGCAGGCTATAAATACTTGCCTTACCTCAGGGTTACCGTACCTGTTTTCAAAAGATGTTTCTTAAAAAGCAGGTATCATTTCCTTCCCTGTTTTCTCTCATATTCCTTCAAAATGCTTCCCATTATCATTAATAATCGTTTTCTTTCACCCAATACAATTGCTTCATGAATAGGCGTAGGCTTTGGTACCAGATGACGAATGAGGATATTGCACGTTCGCTGCAAACCGGACCTTCCGGATTAAGTACGACAGTTGCCAAACAGAGGCTGGAAAAATATGGGACGAATTTGTATTTAGCGTATCTGAGTCGTATTTCGGTATGGAAACTCGTGGTAGCACAGTTTGGTAACAGGATGGTGTTGGTGCTTGCTCTGGCGGCCACCGTTTCTGATGTTTTGGGCTGTTGGGCTTCATTTTTTTATTGCCAATTATACATATCTGAAAAGTCAAAATAAATCGGCATAATAATTGATATTATATTTGATCGAATAGTTTGATGATAACTAATGAAATTAGAAAATTAATTGTAAACATATGAGTCAGATTTCAGGATATAACATCCCGCTTCATCAGGAAGTTATTTCAGATTTTATTTATCACATTCGTAGGCATATTCAAAGCAGAGGATTGCAATACGAATTTAAGGTAGCCCCAGAGGTAGTCTTAAAAAATGAGGATTTAAAAGATGGTTATATAATTCCGGACATTTCTGTTAAACTCAGGGAGAGCACATGGAACCAACCCGAGATGATTATTGAAGTAACTAGGGATAGAAGTTGGAATTCGGATATAAAAAAAGTAAGAAAAGCAATTAAAGAAGTCCGCTCTTTGAAAGAGGTATTTGTCTTTAATATAGAGGAGACAGAGTGTTGGAGAATTAGTAAGCCGGACTTTGATGAAGAAGATGGTAATTGTTTTTCCTCTGTTCTGAGGTTTGACTTAAAAAATTGTCTTAGAGGTTAACTTGAAAACTCAAAAGACAGATCCAAGAATTAATTTTATACCGATTGGATTACTGTAATAGACCAATTTCATTGGCCTAGACAGCTATCACATCGGTATTATACGGGGAAATCTGTGGGCAGAAAAAGTAACTTCACTTTCGT
>CAZZLI010000032.1:0-24052 GCA_964655055.1 uncultured Ferruginibacter sp. | reverse complement strand
GGAACGGGCTGAGCAGCGATTCCCTGCGGATCGGCCAGCAGCTGATTCTATCCCCCAGGTAAAAATCTGCCCGATTTTTGCATAATTTCATCTGATTTGATTATTTTGTTGAATAAAGAGCGGCTCAGGGCTATCGGGATTGAACCGAATTAGGTCCGGCTCCCTTTTTTTGAACCCCAATACACCCCATCCCAATGTCCAGTATCACGGTCAACAACAGGAAATTCACTCCATACATTGATGCAGCGGCTATCGATACGCGTATCCGGGAACTTGCACAAACCATCAATCAGGATTATGCCGGAAAAAGGCCCATCTTCATCGCCATCCTGAACGGTGCTTTCATGTTTGCCGCCGACCTGTTCCGGCACATCAATATCGAGGCTGAAATCTGCTTCATCAAGCTGGCTTCCTACAAGGGAACCAAGTCCACCGGCAATGTGATCACATCCATCGGTCTCGATGAGCCGCTGGAAGGGCGTCATGTCATTGTGGTGGAGGATATTGTGGATACGGGAAAAACCCTGCATGTTTTTTTGCCGCAGCTTGTGAACCAGCAACCGGCCTCCCTGAAAATAGCGGCCCTGTTGTTCAAGCCCGATGCCCTGCAGCATAAGGAGCTGCATGTGGATTATCTCGGCTTCAGTGTGCCGGTGAAATTCCTGCTGGGTTATGGCCTTGACTTCGACGGACTGGGCAGGAATCTCGATCAGATCTATGAGCTGGAGGAATGAATATGGCAATAATCGGTTCCCGGTTTCCGTATCAACGGCCCCGGGGTTCCGTAAACAATAGATAATCTGTCACTGTTGAAATACCGGCTCGCATTTTCTTGCCTGCTCTTCTTACTTTGCAGTACATCCGTACATGCACAGTACTACCTGCGCGGCGAGGTCAGGGATGAAAAAAGCCAGGGTCTGGCCAATGCCAAAATAATCCTGCAGTCCGACAAGATGCTTTATTATTCGGGAGTCGGTGGTGGTTTTGGCATCTCCAGTGGATTCAGGCAGGATTCGATCACTGTAATGTTTGAGGGCTATGAAACCATCAAGCTGCGCATTGATAATGCCAACTTTCTTTCGGTCAACCTCAAGCCCCTTTCCTCCAACGCCAACAAGAACCGGCCCAAGCTGATTTCGGTAACCAAGGACCGGCAATTCACATCGAAATTCACCTGGCATGTCAGTGATGAGTCCTACTTCTCGCTCGTGGAGAATGAAACGGTCAATGCCGCAAGTTTCCCCAATACCGGGTTTTCGCTGAATGTCAACAAGGCATCCTACAGCAATGTCCGCCGTTTTCTGAAAACCAACAGTGTGGTTCCGCCGGATGCTGTCCGTTGTGAAGAGCTGCTGAATTATTTCAACCTCAATTACAGTGAACCTGCTCCCGGCGATTATTTCAAGATCGAATCCAACATCTCAACCTGTCCCTGGAAAACAGGAAGCCACCTGCTTTACCTGAATGTGAACGCACGGAAAATCGACATGCAGAAGATTCCGCCCAGCAACCTGGTTTTTCTGATTGATGCTTCCGGCAGTATGGATATGCCCAACCGCTTACCTCTGGTGAAAGCGGCCTTCCAGTTGCTGGTAAAGAATCTGAGGCCGGTGGATACGGTGACCATTGTCATCTACGGGGGCACGGTCGCGGTATGGATGGATCCCACCAGCGGAGCTGAAAAGGAGAAAATCATCCGTTCGATAGAAGAACTTACCGCTGTAGGGGATACCCCCGGAGAAAGCGCTATCCGGCTGGCCTACCGTTCTGCAAAACGTTCCTTCATCCCCGGCGGTAACAACCGGGTGATCATTGCCACCGACGGCGATTTCAATGTAGGGGAGGTTTCCGAAAAAGCCCTGGAGGAACTTGTTGCCCGTGAACGGCAATCCGGCGTTTACCTGACCTGCCTGGGTGTGGGTATGGGCAATTTCAAGGATTCAAAACTGGAGGCCCTGGCAAAAAAAGGCAACGGTAATTACGCTTATCTGGATGATATCAACGAGGCTGAAAAAGTACTGGTGAAGGAAATGACACAGACCTTCTTCACCGTGGCCAACGATGTGTACCTCAATGTGCAGTTCAATCCCGCACTGGTAAAGGATTACAGGCTGATCGGCTTCGATAACCGCAAGGATGCCATTGCCGACAGCACCGGCGATCTGGAAGGCGGGGAGATCGGAAGCGGCAACAGCATGCTGGCGATCTTTGAACTTACACTCGCTCCCAATGCAGATGCTTCGGCAGTTTCCGGTTCCGGAGTAGCACGGGTAAAGCTGCGCTACAAGCCTTCCGACCTTCGCACAGAAAAAAATGTCATCTATGATTGCAGCAGTACGGTTACTCCTTTTGCAACCTTGAACAAGGATCTGCAATTCGGAGCCGCCGTTGCCATGTTCGGGTTAAAACTTAGGCAGTCGAAATATATTCCTTCGACGGTGAACTGGTCCGAAATCGAGCGGATTGCCACCCAGGCCCGCAACCCTTCAAGTTATCTGCAGAGTGGTTTCATCTCACTGCTCGCTTCTGCCAAAAAGGTTTACGGCGACGGTAAATCCAGAAAGCGCAAGAAGAAAGGGGACGATCAGGAATAGATGCGCTTGGTGCAGTACGTTATGAACTGCTGTAGTCTTTTCCTTCCCGGGTAGAGGCATGGTTTCAGAAAATGTTCATCCCCTTTTTTATTCAGTATCTTCACTTTCCTGATTGACCGGTCCAAACAACGAACAATGAACTTAAGGAAGCAACTCCGTGGCGTGGGTGTGGCCATCGTCACCCCATTTGATTCGAAAGGCGATCTTGATTATCCGGCTTTGTCGCGCCTGATCGATTTTCTGATTGAAAACGGAACAGGCTATATCGTCACACAAGGCACAACTGGCGAAACACCGACATTGACAGCCACCGAAAAGAGAGAACTGCTGGAATTCACCTTCAGCCATGTGAACGGCAGGGTGCCCGTGGTGGTGGGTGTGGGTGGAAACGATACCCGCTCTGTTTGCCGGCAACTGCAGGAACTACCGCTTGAAAAAGCAACGGCGGTGCTCAGTGCTTCCCCGTATTACAATAAGCCTTCACAGGAAGGTATTTTCCAGCATTACCGGGAGGTTGCGGCTGCATCACCCCGTCCGCTTATCCTGTATAATGTACCCGGCCGAACCGGAAGGAATATGGAACCAGAAACCACGCTTCGCCTTGCACGCGAGGTGGAGAATATCGCCGGTATCAAGGAGGCGGGCAACAGTGTGCAGCAGTGCATGCAACTCCTGCGCGACCGGCCTATAGATTTTCTGGTGGTCAGCGGCGACGACGATCTGGTGCTGGCCGAACTCGCCGGAGGTATCGACGGGGTGATCAGCGTGGTGGCCAACTGTTATCCCCGGAAATTTTCCAGGCTTGTTGATGCCGGACTCAACGGCGATTTTGAAATGGCACGGCATATCCATTTCGAACTGATGGAAGCCTACCGCCTGCTCTTCACGGAAAACAATCCTGGCGGTGTCAAGGCGTTTCTCCATGCCATGGGATTCATTGAAAACAGGTTAAGGCTTCCGCTTGTACCCCTCACCGCCGGATTGCAGGAAGAAGTAAGCGCTTTTCTGCGTAAGGTTCCGGCACCCTGATTCCCGAAAATCATGATGACAAACAAGGCTTCCCTGGTTCTGGCTCTGCTAAGCGTATTGGCAGGGATTCCTGCCTATGCCGGAACACATCCGCAGACCGGAATTGTTGTTCATGACAGGATAGGGGGAGCAAGTTTCGATAACCATCAACACGATACGCTTCCATCGGTTCTTACCGCTGCAACAAAAAGTTCGTCATTTGATTTGGATACCGTGCTTCTGCTTTCCGGAGCATCAGACAGCAGTCCGGTTCAGGTCTTGTTGCCCGATGAAGGTATCCGCAAGGGCATTCGCTATCCTGTGCTGTACATACTTGAAAACCGCGAGCCCGGAGTATGGAAGCAACGTTTCGATTCCCTGATGATGTCGGGAAACATGAGGAGCATCTGGGTCATTTTCAAGCTGCCGGAATCGGATTCCGCTCTCACAGATCGCTCCCTTTGGCTGGCATCGTTGAAATCGTTTATTGAACAACGTTATCCGGTTCTTGCACAAACAGCCTCCCATCATCTTGCCGGTATGGGAGAAGTCGGGGGCAGGGCCTTCCGCCTCTTGTTGCAAGAGCCCAAAAGTTTTGGCAATGGAATTTTTTTTCTGGAGAACAGCCCGTTTTCTGATGCTGAATTAACCCTGCTTCGAACTCAGGCGCCCCGACTTTCTGGAAAGTACTGCTTCGTATTGTCGGAAAACAATCAGGCAAATCGCCGTGAAAACTGGCTCGACAGCCTGGCCCTTTTGTCGCCCGGAATCATTTATGTGCACTGCCTGAAGTCCGGGATAGAAGCGCAATTTCCCCTGGCCTATGCCTGGCTTATGGCCGACGGACCCAATAAGCTCGTCAATAGCGGTGATTAGATTTTGAAGCAGGTGCCTTCCAGTGCAATTTCGGTGTTGTTGAACACGGCTGTGGTTTCAGTGAGAAAGGGGCTGAGCTGCTCGTACTTGGCTGAGAAATGACCGATCAGCAGTTTTCTCACACCTGCCTTGAGCGCTATGCGGCCCGCCTGTTCGGTGGTGGAATGATACCGGAGCGCCGCTTTCTCTTCATTGCCCTTTAGATAGGTGGTCTCGTGATAGAGGAGATCAACGCCCTTCACTTTTTCAATGAGGGTTTCATCATAGAGGGTGTCGGCACAATAGGCATAACTCCTGGGAGGACTCGCCGCACGGGTGACCTCTTCATTGGGAATAATGGTGCCTTTTTTGTTGGTATAATCGGCGCCTTCCTGCAGCTTCTCGTAAAACGAGGCGGGTATTTCATACGATCTGGCACGCGTTACATCAATTTTCCGGGGTTTTTTGATTTCCCGGAACAGAAAGCCCCAGCAGGGGATGCGATGTTTTACGCTGAAGCAATCCACAGCGATTTTTTTGCAGTCGGCAATCCGCCCTTCTTCCGTCAGCGGATGGAAATAATAGGGGTAACTCAGGCTTGACTCGGCCACATCGAGCTGCAGTTGTAGAATCTGTTTCAGCTCGGGCGGGCCGTAGATATGCAGCTCCTGGGTACGGCCCAGCAGGCTCATGCTGTTCAGCAGCCCGATCAATCCGAAATAATGGTCACCGTGCAGGTGCGAAATCAGGATGGTGCTGATTTTGCTTTTCCGGATCTTATAGCGGTCCAGTTGCACCTGGGTGCCTTCGCCACAGTCAATCAGGATGCTCTCTTCGGCCGTCTGAAGCACCTGCGCTGTCGGAGATCTTCCGAAGGCCGGAATGGCTGAATTGTTTCCTAAAATTGTGAGCGCCATCATCTTCCGTAGCTTTTCGCCATTGAAAATTTAGTAATTGTGAATCATGGTTTGCGCATCCTATCCTGTAACAGGTTCATCGTCTTCGCCGCCCAGAATTTCCCGCTCGATTTCCTCCATCTGCACGATATCGCCCGCCTCGCTTTCGGTGGGGGTGACGTTAAGTAGCTCAAGCAACTCAAGGTTTTCGAAAGTCTGCTCCACCTCATCACTAAGGCAGCAGATGACGAAAGAGCAACCGGCTTCATAGAATTTTTGCTGGCAGTTCGCCAATGTGTTGGCCGAAGCATCGTCGAGTTGTTTCACCCCGGCGAGGTTCAGCACCAGATGCGGCGTTGCAGTTTCGAGCCGGGCAAGCAGGATCTGTTCCAGTTCTTCTGCCATATTTTCAGTTATGGCAACCTCCAGGGGGCTGATTACGGCAAATTTCTCTTTGGTATCTGTTTTGAGGTTCATTAGGCATCGGTTGATTCCGAACGAAAAGTACGGGCGTTTTATTACGGATGAATATGTGTAAAGAAAAGCTTTTTTTTCATCCGAATTTTTTTACAGGGGGTTTCCCTGTGCCGAAACGCTGCACGGGTTTTTGATAAATTTTCTTCGGGTTGCACAGTATTGGTTTTTAACTTTTCAACATATGCACATTTAACGGAGGCGGTAAACTAATTCTTGCTTTTATTCGTTAACATTGTACTCATTAAATCTACCCCAATGGACAATCAATTTTCAGCACAGGTGAAAGAAATCATCTCCTACAGCCGCGAGGAAGCGCTCAGGTTGGGAAACGATTTCATCGGAACCGAGCACCTGGTGCTGGGCCTGATTCGCGATGGCGACAACACCGCCATCCGGATTCTCAAATCCCTCAACGTCGACCTGTTTGAACTCAAGCGTGAAATTGAAGTCGCCGTGAAGGACAAGACCGGAAAAAACATCGCCAACATAAACTCCCTGCCCCTGACCAAGCAGGCCGAGAAAGTGATCCGCATCACCCTGCTGGAGGCCAAAGCCAGCAAAAGCCCGCTGGTGGAAAGCGAGCATCTCATGCTTTCCATCCTCAAAAACAAGGAGAATGTGGCCACACAGATTTTGAACCAGTTTGAAGTGGACTACGAAATGTTCAAGAATGATCTTGGTCTGGTGGCCAGTCCCCCGCCCAAGGCCGATTTTTCCGACGAAAACGAAGATGATTTTGACGAGGAACGGAAGCAATATGGTCAGCAGCAGAAATCGCAGCGTACCGGACCGGCACAACCCAAGACCAAGACGCCCGTGCTCGATAATTTCGGCCGCGATATCACCCGCCTTGCCGAAAACGGATCGCTGGATCCCATCGTGGGCCGCGAGGTGGAAATCGAACGGGTGTCACAAATCCTTTCCCGCAGGAAGAAAAACAACCCCATCCTGATTGGTGAGCCGGGTGTGGGTAAGACGGCCATTGTCGAAGGCCTGGCCCTGAGGATCGTGCAGCGCAAGGTGAGCCGGGTGCTGTTCGACAAAAGGGTGGTATCGCTGGACCTGGCCGCACTGGTGGCCGGAACCAAATACCGCGGACAATTCGAGGAGCGGATGAAGGCCATCATGAACGAGCTCGAAAAGAACCGTGATGTGATTTTGTTCATCGACGAAATCCATACCATCGTCGGAGCGGGTGGTGCCAGCGGATCCCTCGATGCCAGCAATATCTTCAAGCCGGCACTTGCCCGGGGCGAACTGCAATGCATTGGCGCCTCCACGCTCGATGAATACCGCATGCATATTGAAAAAGACGGTGCCCTCGACCGCCGCTTCCAGAAAGTGATTGTCGACCAGCCTTCGGTGGAGGAGTCCATTCAGATCCTCAACAACATCAAGAGCAAATACGAGGATTACCATAATGTATCGTACAGCGAGGAAGCCATTGATGCCTGTGTGAAGCTGAGCGAACGCTATATGACCGACAAGCTGCTGCCCGACAAGGCCATCGATGTACTTGACGAAGTGGGCGCACGCAAGCACATCAAGAACATCAATGTGCCCGACGAAGTGGTGCAGCTGGAAAAGAAAATCGAAGACATCAAGCTTGAAAAGAACAAGGTGGTCAAAAGCCAGCAGTTTGAAGAAGCTGCCTCGCTCCGCGATACGGAAAAACGGTTGCAGGAAGAACTGGAGCGCGCCAAGAGCCGTTGGGAAGAGGAGAGCAAGCACAAGCGTTATCCCATCGAGGAAGAGGATATTGCCGAAGTGATCAGCATGATGACCGGCATTCCCGTCAAGCGCATGGTGCAGGCCGAAACCGAAAAGCTCCGCCGGATGAACGAGGACCTGAAGGGAGTTGTCATCGGTCAGGATGAAGGTATTGCCAAAGTAGTCAAGGCCATACAGCGCAACAGGGTAGGGTTAAAAGATCCCAAGAAGCCCATCGGTACGTTCATCTTCCTGGGTCCCACCGGTGTGGGCAAGACCGAACTGGCCCGTTCGCTGGCCCGTTACCTCTTCGATAATGAAGATTCCCTGATTCGTATCGATATGAGTGAATACATGGAGAAGTTCACGGTCAGCCGGCTGATTGGTGCGCCTCCCGGATATGTGGGTTATGAAGAAGGCGGCCAGTTGACAGAGCGGGTTCGCAGAAAACCGTATTGCGTCATCCTGCTCGATGAAATCGAAAAAGCACACCCCGATATTTTCAACATCCTGCTTCAGGTGCTCGACGACGGGCAACTGACAGACGGCATGGGAAGGAAGGTCGATTTCAAGAACACGCTAATCATCATGACTTCCAATATCGGCGCCCGCCAGCTGAAAGATTTCGGCGATGGTGTCGGTTTCGCCACTGCAGCCCGCATGGAAAAGGCCGATGAAAACAACAAGGCCGTGATTGAGAAGGCGCTGAAAAGAACCTTCAGTCCCGAGTTTCTGAACCGTATCGACGATGTGGTGATGTTCAACTCACTCTCGAAGGAAAATATCTTCTCCATCATCGATATTCTGATGAAGGGTGTGATGAAGCGTTTGTCCAACCTCGGCTTCACGCTCCAGCTTTCCGAGAACGCCAAGAATTTCATTGCCGATAAAGGGTATGATGCCCAGTTCGGTGCCCGGCCCCTGCATCGTGCCATCCAGAAATACCTTGAAGATCCCCTGGCCGAAGAAATCCTGAATATGAATGTCAAGCAAGGGGACGTGCTGCTTGCCGATTTGGATGAGAAGAATGAGCGGATCCTGTTCACCATCCAGCCGCCTTCACCTTCTGCGCAGAAGGAAACCGCTTCGGAAGCCTGAGTCCTAAACAAAATACCGCAAAGCCATCCCTACAACGGATGGCTTTTTTATAGGAGTCTGATTTATCCAATAGCTCAAAAATTTCTTTGTTTGGTGTCGATGTGCTGCCTGTTTGAGCCAATGAGACAGGTCCATTACAGATGTCCGATCGCAATATTTTGAAATCCCGAAGGGATGGAATGATTCTAAAGGCATGCCCATAACGGCGTTAACCCCGAAGGGGTGATATAAAAACAGCGAAACAGAAGCGATTCTGGAGACCTGTACCTGACAAAGTTGGAACAATGGAATTGGGTCATTACAGATATCCAATCCGTATTTGTTTGAAACCTGCTTTTTTTTTTTGACTTTTGTGCATGGGATTCGGGAGGTTTTCCGGAGTCCTCATTGCTCATGACAACCAAAAAGGAAAAGCGCATCATCATCACCATCGACGGATGGTCCTCCTGCGGAAAAAGCACACTTGCCCGTCAGCTTGCCGCAAAGCTGGGCTATGTGTATATCGACAGCGGGGCTATGTACCGTGCCATCACCCTGTACTTTCTCCGCAACCATGTTGACTGGGAAAACAAGAAGGAGGTGGAACAAGCGCTGAAAAACATCACCCTCTCCTTTGAGTTCAACGATAAATCGCGGCAATCGGAAATCTTACTTAACGGCGAGAATGTGGAATATGTCATCCGCGATATGGTAGTTGCCGAAAAAGTCAGTGACGTCGCTGTCATCCGTGAAGTACGTGATTTCGCCGTGGCTGAGCAACAGAAACTGGGTAAAAACAAGGGCATTGTGATGGACGGCCGCGATATCGGCACTACGGTGTTTCCCAAGGCCGAACTTAAGCTGTTCATGACCGCAGACAGTTCCACCCGGGTTGAACGCCGTTTCCGCGAAATGTTCGCCAAGAATCCGAACATCACCATCGAAGAAGTGAAAAGCAATCTGGAAATGCGCGATTTCATCGACTCCAACCGGGAAGTCAGTCCCCTGCGCAAGGCGGAAGATGCCATCACCATTGACAATACCAACATCTCGATCGAACAGCAGCTCAAGTACGCCCTCTCGCTGCTGGAGGAACATGTCAAGTAAGTTAAAGAAGAGATTATCGTGCATTGACGGTCATAAAACCGGAGTGCTTCGTGTATTATTTACATAAACAAGCACAAAGAAATTCAAATCCTTCAACGGTTTCAAGGCATTTTTTCTGTATATCCAATACCTGCCCTGCATATTGCAGATTCAGCAAGATTTCATCTTTCTTTCCTCACAAATTTCAAGAACAGCGTACGCTTTTCAAACAACCGCCGGAAACAAGGCGCTTATTTTTGTTCGACGATTGAGCGATGGAATTATTCCCGCTCCTTAAGTTCTGATCATCTCATTTCTAAAAATAGTCCCGGGCTTTTCTTAAGAAACTGTTCCGGGTTTGCGATGCTGAAAAGCGTAGCGATTGTTTGCCTGTCAGTAAGCCCCGGCCCCGTGCCGGGGTTTTGCTTGGGTACACCCCGACCCATTGCTAATTACCTATTTTTGCAAGCGGAGCACTCGTATGGGAAAAATCGCCATCAATATCGCCACGGGCAGCCTGCAGAAGGATGAAGTGATTGTGGGCATCGATCTGGGAACCACCAACAGCCTGGTGGCCGTCATTCATCCCGAAACCAAAAAGCCGGTTGCCTTGCGCGAGCACGACTCGTCGAGCCTCCTGCCCTCGGTCATCTGGTTCGATCCCGCCGGCAATCCGGTGGTAGGGGATGCCGCCCGCAACAAATTGCTGGAGGAGCCGGAGCGCACCATTTTTTCCGCGAAGCGCCTGATGGGAAAATCCTATCACGATATCCGCGATCATGCTTCCTTCTTCGCTTACCGGATCATTGACGATGATTCCGAAAGCCTGGTTCGGGTACAGGTGGGCGATAAATTTTATTCCCCCATCGATCTTTCGGCTATCCTGCTCCGTGAGTTGAAGAAGCGCGCCGAACACATCCTCAAAACTCCGGTCAACAAGGCCGTTATCACCGTTCCCGCCTATTTCAACGATACCCAGCGTCAGGCAACGCGCGATGCCGGAAAGCTGGCGGGACTCGATGTGTTGCGCATCATCAATGAACCTACAGCTGCAAGTCTGGCCTACGGAATCGGTATCGATCCCGCCGAAACCCGGACGCTTGCAGTTTATGACCTGGGTGGCGGAACCTTCGATGTGTCGTTGTTGCGTATTGCCGAAGGGGTTTTTGAAGTGCTCAGTACCCGTGGCGACACCTATCTTGGCGGCGATGACATAGACAGGCTGATTGCCGATCATTTCAGCGCCCAATTAATTGGAAGCGGTCTGTCATCTGAAGGTCTGGTCCGCTACTCCCATTCCTTGCGCTTGCTTGGTGAAGAAGCCAAGAAGCAGCTGTCTTCCGCATCTTCATTCAAGGGGAAGGTCGGCGAATTCGACGTGTTGCTAACCCGTGATGAACTTGAACAACTTATCGCACCCTTGCTCGAACGAACCATAGCCTGTTGCAGGGAAGCCTTGCGTGATGCCGGACTTGAAACCACGGCAATTGATGAAGTGCTGATGGTAGGCGGAAGTACCCGGATTCCGGCCATTCGCGAGAGCGTAAGCCGTTTCTTTGGCCGCCCGGTGAATGTTTCGGTAAATCCCGATGAAGTGGTTGCGCTGGGCGCCGCTGTACAGGCTGATATCCTTGCCGGAAACAACAAGCAAACCCTGCTGCTGGACGTGGCCCCCTTGTCGCTGGGTGTGGAAACCATGGGCGGCCTGATGGATGTGCTCATTCCCCGCAATTCGAAAATTCCCTCCCGTGCCGCACGGCAATATACCACGCAGAAAGACGGACAGTCGGGCATGGTGATCTCCGTGTATCAGGGCGAGCGCGATCTGGTGAAGGATAATCGCTTGCTGGCTTCCTTTAACCTTAGCGGTATTCCGGCCATGCCGGCTGGAATGGCCAAGGTGGAAATCGGGTTCATGATTGATGCCGACGGTATTTTGAAAGTACGGGCCCGCGAATTACGCAGCGGTGTGGAACAGTCGATTGATGTGAAATCCCGTTCCGGCCTCAGCGATGCCTTGCTGGAGCAGATGCTGCACGATTCCATCACCCATGCCCGGGACGATATGGAACAGCGCGCCCTGGTGGAAGCGGCTACCGAAGCGGCCCAACTGCTCGACACTACCGAGGGGTTCATCCGTAAAAACCGTTCAGCGCTTCATGAGAATGAACTCCTTCGCACTGCGGAAGCCATGCAGGTGTTGCAACGGGCTATGGAGCTTAACAACAAGGACCTGATCCGGGAAAAAATGCAGATCCTGAACGATATTTCCAGGCCCTACGCCGAACGCATCATGGATGAGGCGGTGGCCGGAGCCCTGAGGGGAAAACAGGTATGAACCAACCCGCTGTTCTTCACCGATGAAGTCAGCCAATTGCACTATGGAGAAGAAGCCGGAAATTCGAAGCATCACACTGCTGATTCCACTTTATAACGAGGAAGCGGTACTGGGGGATTTGTTTAGCCGCCTGCTTGCATTGAAGACTACCGTCCTGCCTCAACTGCATTTTCTTTTTGTGGACGACGGAAGTACCGATGCCACGGCTGCTTCCGTTCAGCGTTTTTCGCTGGGAAGAAGTGATGTCTCCGCAGTATTTCTTTCCCGCAACTTCGGCCATGCCCGGGCCATCACCGCCGGGCTCTCCCATGTGGGGGAGGAGGCCGATGCGGTATTCATTCTCGATGGCGATCTTCAGGATCCGCCCGAACTGCTTTCCGCTTTTCTGGAAAAAATGCGGGAGGGTTATGATGTGGTCTACGGGATTCGGAACAAGAGGAAGGAAGGTTGGCTCAAGCGTTGTTGCTACCATTTCTATTATCGCCTGTTGCGGAAGTCGGCTCAAATTTCCATACCGCTCGATGCCGGCGATTTCTCACTGATCAGCAGGCGGGTGCTCAACCATCTCCGCGCCATGCCCGAAGAAAGCCGCTACCTGCGTGGAATGCGCAGCTGGCTGGGCTTTGCGCAAACGGGAATCGCCTACGAACGTCAGGCCCGTTCGGGTGGACATTCAAAGTATTCTTTCTCGCAACTGCTGCGGCTGGCGGGCAACGGGCTGTTCAATTTCAGCGAGTTGCCGGTGCGCTTTATCGGAGTGATGGGCATGCTGGCTGTTTTTCCTTCGCTGCTTTATCTGCTTGTTACGCTATGCAAGAAGCTGGTTTATGGTACGGTACCCGAGGGCTTTACCGCACTCATCTTCGCCATCGTATTGTTCAGTGGTGTTCAACTGTTGTCATTGGCCATAATCGGCGAGTATGTGCTGCGTATTTTCTTCCAGGTCAAGCAACGGCCGCTGTTTCTGGTGAAATCTAAAATCATAAACGGAAAACCCGCCGATGGATAGCGCGCTGGTGGCCGACTATGGCCGGCTCGAGCAGACCCACTGGTGGTTTGTAGTCCGACGCCGGATCCTGGAACAGGTACTTTGGCAACATGCCGCAGCCTTGCCGGGGAAATGCCGGATTCTTAATATCGGTGCCGCCTCGGGCTTTTCTTCTCAATGGCTTTTCCGCTTTGGTACTGTTACTTCGGTGGAAAACGATGCTGCTTTTCTCGATCATCTGCAAAAAACCGGGCAGCCGGTGGTTGAGGCTTCCGCGGAAAAGCTACCTTTTCCCGATAATGCCTTCGACCGGGTATGCGCCTTCGATGTACTCGAACATCTGAATGATGACCAGCTTGCTTTCCGCGAAATGGTTAGGGTATGTAAACCCGGTGGACTGATTTTTGTTGCTGTGCCGGCCGGAAGCGGGTTATGGTCGCCGCATGACGACGTGAACGGACACCGGCGTCGTTATTCGCTGCATTCCCTTCGCAGGTTGACGGCATCACTGCCTTGTAAAGAAATCCGGTCCAGTTATTTTAACACCTTGCTCTATCTGCCTATTGCCCTGGTCAGAAAATACCAGCGTTTCTTTCGCCGGAAGGAAACCTTAAGTCAGTCTGATTTTGCCTATTACCGCGGATCTTCATTGATCAATGCAATATTGAAATGGATTTTTTCGCTTGAAGTTCGCTGGTTGAAAAAGCACCGTTTCCCTTTTGGTGTTTCACTGATGCTGCTTGTTCAAAAAACTCCGGAACCCTCCTGATGCAAGAAAACCCAGTACAAACAGCCATGCAATTCCTGAAATGTACCATCCGGCTTTGATTTGTTCAGGCTCGTACCGGAATCGAACGCTGTGATTGCCGGCCGGTGTGCGTATGGCCATCAGTGTGCCGTATATCTCCTGAACCGTTGTTTCTTGTCCGTCAATGTAAGCATGCCATCCCGTATACTTGTTCTGTTGAACCACAAGCAGGCCCGCTCCTGGATTTTGAAAGCGGCAACCCATTCCGTTAGCACTCAGTGAATCGGGCACAATACTGCTTTCCGGATTGTTTATGGATGCGCCTGCACGTTCGGTATCGGCAAAGAAAAATACCGGGTTTCTGAAAACCGTTTCCCGTATGGGTGATGCATAAAAATTTTCCTGGGCACGGAGGTTGCCTGGCGTGATGTAGTAATCATTACGTCCGATTTTTTTACGGAAGGGCAGGAGGCTGCCTGTAATCTTCAGGCTGTCCAGACTCCCGGCGCTGTTTTCCGTAATACTGCTGTTGTCGGGAACCGGAAATGCTGTGCTATTGGGTTTAAGATGGCGGTTGACTTCGGAAAACGGGCGGGCGCCGATGATGGTAACCGGCAGGCTGATTTGTGTCGCGATGAACATATCAGCCAATACGAAAATGAGCAGGGCTGCTGTTTTTTGTCGCATTCCGGCCAGCATGTATAAGATTATTCCAAGTAAGGCAGCAGAAAGGGTTTGAAGCAATATGCGTTGTGTGAACGACAATGAGCTGATTGTCTGTTGAATTCCTGCTGAACTGTTTTCGATCTGAAATAGTTTGTATCCTGAAAACAGCGGAAGGGTCAATGCGCATAGGAAGAGTGATACGGTAAACCAGCCTGCCCATTTCTGTAATTTGCTCCATTCGTTTCTTGTTTCGATTTCGTGCAGGCAATAACCTGATGCGAGCAGGATGCCGATGAGGAAATACAATCGGGCTATGGCCGGATGGCGGAACGTATCGAAGAGTGGAAACGCAGCATACGCAAGCCGGTGCAGCAGGAAATACTTACCCATCGCCAGCAGCAGAAAGAAGAATCCGCTCAGGGCCCAGAAGCGGAACCAGGAATTGTTGCGGATGCGCTTGTGGGCCAGTCCGTATAGAAACAGTATCAACGGAAGCAGCCCCAAATAAACATTCCGCATCAACGGATCGGTTGCCAGCCATACATGGGTGGCCGATACGGGGAAGGGCCCCAGCAGCGACAGCAGCGCCATCGGGGGAAACGAGTTTTGCTGTACAAAGGAGAGGCTTTGCACTTGTCCGCGGTCGATATACGGCAGGTGCCGCGCAAAAGAAAGGACGGCCGGCAAACTCAGCAGTACCGCAGTCAATACGCATAATCCGGCCAGAGGAAGCTGTTTTCGGAGAAAATATTTTTTACCGGCGGCTTGAAAAAACGAGTAAAGCCAGTAAAACAACATACAGTATGCCGTTAAAATAACCAGGGCAGGATAGGATCCTGTCAATAGCAAACTGCTGAATATTCCTACACCCAGCGCATGTTTCCAATTGCCTGTCCGGATCATGCGCTGCAGGTAAAGCAGGATGAAGGGAATCCAGGCTGCACCGGCAACACAAACAAAAAACTGCGTGCTGTCGGTAAAAAATCCGCAAAAAGTGTAGGCGGCTCCGGTCAACACGCTGATCGGGCGGCTCCAGCCGTTTGAACGGCCGAGATAATAGAAACCGATTCCTGCCAGTGAAAAATAGCAGATCAGTTCGATATGAAAAGCCGTAAGTGGATAATGCGTCAGGCTTCCAATCAACAGTACGAGGGGATTCCAGGCTCCGCTCTGCATATCGGCATGCAGGGGATAGCCCATATTGATAAAGGGGGTCCAGAGCGGTAGTTCACCATTATGCAGCGCATCACTGATGAGCTTGCGCACCGGATAGTAATAGGTGAGGGCATCGTTCTTCAGGGTGAAAAGCCCGCAAGAGAGGGGCCATAGCACCAGGCAACTCCACAGCGGGAAAAAGAAAAATGGAGAAGAGACGATTTTTCTGATCATGCTTGCTGGCCGGTTTTTCATCCCTGCACGAAGGGCCGGTTTTGGATACGTTCGAACAGGGCGAAACTTTCCTGTGCCGAAGGATGTTGGAGTACTGAAGCGGCATCCACTTCGGGCAGATGCTCATCGGCATAGCCGTTGCGTACAAAAAGCAGGTTATGCCCGTATTGATTGGCGCCCACAAGCCGGTATCCTTTTTCGCGGCCCAGCGTGATGAAAGCGTTCACCGATGCACCGTGATAGATAGGGTCTCGATGTTGGTGGTTGAACGTGGATTCATAGGGAACCACCAGGTGTTGTAACCCCATTTCCACATTCGCTTCCACGACTACGATGATCGGTTCAATAATCGTTAATGCTTTCCATACCCAGTAATCATTGCCGTCGATATCGATGGAGAGCAGCCCGATGGGCCCACTGATTCCTGAGGCGTTGATGATGTCATTGATATTTTCTGCGGTCACCTTATGGCAGGCGAACAGCGGCTTATAGCTCCAGGGATCGGGAATCTTCTTATAGAAATAGTTTCCCCGTTCAATCGCCGTGGCATCCGCATCAATGAAGAGTCCGTGCCAGCCAAGGTTTACAGCCAGGTTGGCGCAGTTACTGTTGATGCCATCGCTCGAACCGATATCGACAAACACACGGGGGATATTACCCGTTGCGGCAATCAGGAAAAACAGGAGTCCGTCTTCCTCATGCTGGGAGAACACTTTGAAGCCGGTATCGTTCAGTGTTATTTTTTCACCCTGTTTTAGGCTGTTCCGGTACTGCAGCAGGAGTTGCCGTTGACCGATCTGTACTGCCGGAGCATAGCGGTGCCTGTGCCGCCAGGGCGAAAGATATTTTTTAATTCGGTTTTTGAAATACCGGAACAAGGATGATGCTATTGGATGTTGCCTACAAATTTAGGGGTTTGGGCTGGGGAGGGACGTGTAAAAGGTTTCTGGTTTGAATGGTTTGAGAGGTTGGCCTCACATATAGCATCACCTGCCGCGCGAGCCCTCTCGTGTGCCTGCCGTTACTAATCGTATTGTCTGAATCAGGGTTCACAGGATTAGTGGATTGACAGGATCTTTGTTTGTCTGAATCGCTGATTACGCGGATTGAAGGATTGCGCAGATGGTTTCACACAAAGCTGCTGGTCGGTTACAAACTAAGGCCTTTAGGCAGGTGTTCGGTGGTAAATGTTAAGTTTTGAATGAAGTGCCGACCGAAGAAAATGATACAAGGAAATTTTACAGTTCATGGTGAAAGGAAACCCCTCCGCGCTCTTGCGGGTGCATTGCCTTCTCGGCGTACAAAAAAAATTTCACGCAAGGGTCCTCTAAGGTGGTGGTGAGTGGTAAGTGCTAAATTGAAAATGAAGTGCCTGCCAGCCTGTATCGCAGCCTGCCTGTTTACAAGAAATGCCCTATATTTAGACCTCAAGTTTTATTTTTACCAAAACAACCGGGAATTGTCTTACCATGAAACATCTATTCAGCTTTTTGACAGGATTTTTTCTGCTGACCAATCTTCATGGTCAATCATTCTCCTGGTCGGGCATTGCCCCCATACGCGACAACCGGACCGATACGATTCTGATCGGCGTGAGCGGGCTCAATCCCGCCATCGACATGCATTACGGACTGTCCAAGGTATGTTTCGATGTTTACCATACCTATAAATCCGATCTGGAAATCAGGCTTATCGCTCCCGACGGAACCAATCTGCTGCTGGTTCAGAATACGGGCGGCTCGGGCGATAATTTTCTGGGAACCTGTGTTGCCAATGACGGTGTTCCCTTCAGCAACGGTCAGCCGCCGTATACCGGCATCTTTCTCCCTCAGGAAGACCTGGGCATGGTGAATAACGGTCAGAACCCCAATGGCATCTGGCGTTTGCTGGTTCGTGACAATGCGGCAATGGATACCGGTTCGGTCAGGAATGTGAGCCTGCTGTTCTCCAGCCATCCGCCCAGCATGCACGGAACCAGTATGGGCGTTCAGGCTCCTGTCGGCCCTTTTCTTTGTGCCACCTGCGTTTGCCCGGGCGGCGCATCAGGTTGTGATCTGCTGCCTGACGTGACGGCCTCTTACCGGGAAATCAATGTCAACCACAATGAAGTTCCGGGATTCTTATATGTTTCCAATGCCACACCTAACATAGGTTACGGCCCGCTTGAAGTTTACGCCATCGATTCCTGCTTCTGCAATGGTGCGCCCTGGCCCTGCAGCACGCCCTGCCCCAATGGCGGCGAATTCAAACATGTCATCCGTCAGCGTATTTACCGTAAAGTGCCCGGGCAGGATACCTTGGATTATTACGACCGCAGGGCAGGGGCCATGACCTTCCATCCCGAGCATAATCATCTTCATGTCGACGACTGGTCAAGCTATACGCTCCGGTCGCGAACATCTAACCCCGATGCCAGAACGTGGCCCATTCTGGGAACCGGCGTCAAGCAAAGTTTCTGTCTGGTCAACCTGGGTAAGTGTCCCACCTTGCCCGGTCAATGTATTGCCAACAACGGCGATACCGTTCGTACGGTGCCCAACCAGGACTTTGGTTTCAGAACGGGTTGCGGACTCAATCAGGGCATCTATCCCGGCAACTACGACACATATGGTATGTCGCTAAACGGGCCCATACCGCTGAACAATATCTGCAACGGCACCTATTATATCGTATCCATCACCGATCCCGAAAACCGTTTTCTGGAGAGTGATGAAAACAACAACTGGGTGGCCGTGCCCATCACACTCACCAAACAGCAAAGCAGTCCTGTCATATCGGCAAACGGATCGGCACAGCTTTGCGGCAACGACAGTGTGGTGCTCACGGCAAGCGCAGCTGCCAACTACCGCTGGTCAACAGGTGATACTACGCGAAGCCTTGTTGTGCGCACTCCGGGAACTTACTCAGTATCCACCAGTTGCGGAAGCAATACGTATACTTCTCAGCCTTTTACCGTGAGCCTACTTCCTGCAGGCGCCGCCCCTTCCGTAAGCATACGCATCGCTTCCGGTACTAATCCTACCTGTAGCGGTTCTGTGGTTTCATTCATTGCCGATTCCGTATTTGCCGGCCTTTCGCCGGTATTTCAATGGAAAGTGAACGGCGTGACCCAAGGAAGCAACAGCGTCGGTTTCACCAGCGATTCGCTACGTAACGGGCAGACGGTCTCCTGCACTATGACCTCATCTATCGGCTGCTTTTCTTCGACGCCAAAGCTTTCCAACGCCATTCAGATGGGGGTTGTTCCAACCGGGCAGCCTTCGGTTAACATGATGATGGTCAAAGGGGCGAATCCCCAATGCCTTGGTGATACGGCTACATTTGTTGTTTCAGTAACAAATGGAAGCAATACCACGTTTCAATGGACCATCGATAACAATGCTGTGGGCGGCAACATGGATTCCTTCTCGACAACCAGCCTGATCAACGGTCAGACGGTCAAGTGCCTGGTCAATACCACCGCATTATGCCCCGAACGTGGTAATATAGGTTTGGGCACAGCCTTGAACACCACCACATCAGGACTCGGTGCTGCTTATCCCACCTATTATGGTAATGGAAGACAACAGTATCTGTTGCTCGCCGCTGAACTTTCCGGTGCTGGACTCAGGCCCGGTAACCTCGCCTCCATCAGTTTCCGGACTGGTACTTCCGTGGGAAGTCCGGCTTCCCTCAAGAATTACACCATCAAGCTTGCCGCGACTTCTGCCACTGCGCTGACATCCATTTTCCAGAATCCCCCTCTCACAACGGTTTTTGGCCCGGTGAATTTTCAACCCTCGATCAATACGGTAAACAACCACCTGTTCAACACACCTTTCTACTGGGACGGAACATCGAACCTGCTGGTTGACATCTGTTTCAACGGACTTGTCATCGGTCGCAGAGCGTATCAGACCTATCAGACGCCTACTTCATTCACCTCCACAACTTTTTATCAGGCCGACAGCCTGTCGGGCGCACAGGCCTGCAGCAGCGCATCGGGCACTACCGGCAGGGTCCGACCCAATATCAGTTTTCTTTCCTCAGGGGAGTATCAACTGGAAAGTCCTGCAATCACTATGTCAGTAAATTCAACCCGTCAGCCTTCCGTCACCGTTCAAATTGCATCTGGCAGCAACCCCCAATGTCCGGGTGCTACAACCGTCTTCAAGGCAGTGCCCGACAATACCGGCTCCGGACCCGTATATCAGTGGAAGAAGAACCGCATGCCTGTTCAGGGAACTGATAACCTGCTGACACTTCAAAACCTGCAGCGTGGCGACACCATTTCCTGCGTCATGACTACGGCCGGACGCTGCGACCCGCTTTTGCAGGTACAGAGTAACGATCTGATCATCGATATTCCCGATCCGGTTTATACCTTCACCGGAAACGGCAGTTGGGATAATGCGGCCAACTGGTCTTCGGGTAAGATTCCTCCCCGCCGCTTGCTGGCCTGTTCCGAAATCATCATCAATCCCGTATCGGGCGGCGAATCCGTTCTTTCTTACGACCAGGTCATCACCACTGGTTCAAAAATCACCGTGGCTGCCGGTAAGAAATTCAGGGTGTTGGGAGATCTACGAATACAATAGATCCCCGGATTCTGTTGCCTTTTGATTGACAGCGGGTCACCTATTTTGCACGCTTCGGGCTTTTTAATTGGCAAGTCCGATTGTACATTTGCACCTTCATGTTCCGAGGTAATTTCCCAATAAAGTTTTTGTTCCATGGCTGAACTCAGCAAACATTATGTTCCCGGCGAAGTCGAAGCGTACTGGTATGCGCACTGGCTTGAAAAAAAATATTTCAGCAGTGTTCCTGATGACCGCGAACCCTATACCATCGTCATTCCGCCACCGAATGTCACAGGTGTTCTCCACATGGGGCATTGCCTCAACAATACCATACAGGATGTGCTGATCCGTTCCGCCCGCGCCGCCGGCAAGAATGCCTGCTGGGTGCCGGGTACCGACCATGCCAGCATAGCCACGGAAGCCAAAGTGGTGGCTATGTTGCGGGAACAGGGTATCCAGAAATCATCACTGTCGCGCGATGCGTTTCTGAAGCACGCCTGGGAATGGAAAGAGAAATACGGCGGCATCATCCTGCAACAGTTGCGGAAGCTTGGCTGCAGTCCCGACTGGGAACGCACGGCCTTTACCATGGATGAGGCATATTACCAGAGTGTGATCCGGATTTTTGTACGCCTCTACCGCGACAGACTAATTTACCGCGGCAAGCGCATGGTCAACTGGGATCCGGTGGGGCAAACAGCCCTAAGCGATGAGGAGGTAATTTTCCGCGATGCCGAAATGAGTCTATATCACATACGGTATAAGCTCACCGATAGTGATGAGTATCTAACGGTGGCGACTACACGGCCCGAAACCATCCTGGGGGATGTGGCCATCTGTGTCAATCCCGACGACCAACGTTACTCGCATCTGGTGGGCAAACATGTGCTTGTGCCCATCATCAACCGCCGTATTCCCGTCATTGCCGACGACTATGTGACCGCCGATTTCGGAACCGGGGCACTTAAGGTAACGCCGGCGCACGACAAGCAGGATAACATGCTGGGGCAGAAATACGGACTGAAAGCCATTGATACCCTTGATGCCATGGGCCGGTTTACGGCTGTTGAACTTACCGATATAGGTCCCTTACCGGAGCAGGTGAAGGAGTATGAAGGTATGGACCGTTTCGAACTCCGAAAGCGGATTGCCGAAGATCTTGACGCCATCGGGCATCTGCTGAAAAAGGAACATTATCCCACACAGGTGGGTACCAGCGAAAGAACGGGTGCGGTAATTGAAAACCGGCTTTCGCTGCAGTGGTTTGTGCAGATGGATGCTTTTCTTTCCAGGTTTCCGGATGTGGTGGACCGCGTTAAAGATGATACCATCAGTTTTCATCCGCCAAAATTGAAAAATACCTATGCCCACTGGCTGGAAAATATCAAGGATTGGTGCATCAGCCGCCAGCTCTGGTGGGGGCAACGGATACCCGCGTGGTACGATGCCGATGGAAATGTGTTTGTTGCGGAAACGGAACAGGAGGCGCAACAGCTCGCCGGCACCGGCGTGAAGATTGAACAGGATGAGGATGTGCTGGACACCTGGTTCTCAAGCTGGCTCTGGCCCATCGAAGTATTCAAGGGAATCAGTAATCCCGGCAACACGCAATTCAATTATTATTATCCGACGGCCACACTGGTAACCGGACAGGATATCATCTTTTTCTGGGTGGCCCGCATGATCATGGCGGCCTATGCCTTTACCGGAAAGCCCCCTTTTCGCGATGTGTATTTTACCGGCATGGTACGCGACAAGCAGCGTCGTAAAAAGAGCAAGCAATGGTGCAAGTCCCCCAACCTGCTGGCTCTGGTAGACAAGTTCGGGGCCGATGCGGTCCGTTTCGGTATCCTCGTGGCTTCGCCTGCCGGCAACGACCTTATGTTTGATGAAGCCGCATTGGAGCAGGGCCGGAATTTCAATAACAAACTCTGGAATGCCCTTAAGCTTCTGGATATGTGGGCGGCGCGGGTAGGTCAGGACGCATCCGGAAAAAAGGGAGAGGAGCCTTTTGCAGTAAACTGGTTCAGGCAACGGCTTGCACAGGTGAGGTCAGAGGTGAAACAGCTGATGGCGCAGTACCGGTTGAGTGAGGCCTTGAAGACAATCTATTCACTGATCTGGGATGATTACTGCAGCTGGTATCTCGAATGGGTCAAGCCGGTATCATTGGAGCAACCGGTGGATGCGGCGCTGTTCCGCAATACACAGGAGTTTTATGAGGAACTCATGCAGTTACTCCACCCGTTCATGCCCTTTATTACGGAAGAGATTTTCCACCGGATAAGACCTCAGGAAACCGACCTCTGTGTAAGACAGATGCCTGCCTCTGTTGAGCCGAAATCAACAATACTCCGTCAGGGAGAAATGCTGAAGCAGGTGATAACCGCCGTTCGCGATGCGCGCAACAGGAACCAGATGAAGCCTAAGGATCCCATCAGCCTGCAGATCCAGACGGGTGATGAGGCTACCTACAAACTTTTCTCGGATGTGCTGGCCCGCCAGGTGAACGCGGAAAGCATTGCATTTGCCGGAAAGCCTGTTGATGATACCGTTGTGGTTGTGGTAGAGCACGATACCTTCTATATCGGTTCCGACCGGAAGATCGACCAGGCTGCTTTGCGCAATGAACTGGAAAAGGATCTGCTCTACCAGCAGAAGTTTCTAGATTCTGTGGTGCGCAAACTCGAAAACGAACGCTTTGTGCAGCAGGCCCGACCAGAAGTGATTGCGCTTGAACGCAAGAAAAAGGAGGATGCCGAAGCCAGAATCCGAACCATACAGGAAGGACTTGCCGCCCTGAATTAACATTTTGCTGAGGATTCTTTCGCTAAATTCGTCATGCAATGTCTCGGATGAATTCTTACACAATCGGGTTTCACCGCAGGATACGATCAACCGTTATTCTGTGTCTTATCTCACTTTGTCTTTTTGCGGAGCAGGCTGCGGCACAGATTCCTGCCAAACAGGAACCGGTCAAAGGGTTTGTCAAATTCAAGCCGCCGAAAGTGAATGCCATGCTGGGTTCCTTGAGCGGATCCCATGCGCAGTGTGATGTAGAACAGGCCAAGCAGCTGATCCGGCTGACGATTCGTGTTGAAGATGAGAAAAAGAATACGTACACCGTCACATCCTACCAGTTCGGTTATACTCGTCTGGGTGTTGTGGAAGATGAGGAAACCGGAAAGATGATGCCCCAGTCGGATATGGTCAGCCAACGCTTTACGGCAACGCCCTTGCCAGAATTGTGGGTGAATACCATCAATGAAACACTCCGCAAGGGAGAACAATTCTATTTTTTCGACATCATCTGCGCCGATAAGCAGGGTCGTATGTTTTTCGCGCCCGAACTGAAAATCACCATGAAATAATACGAAGGTGATTTATCATGTTGTCCTGAAATTTCCCCGTATTATGCCGATGCCGTAGCTGTTTGGGCTATAGGAATCAGTTCATGTCGGACTGCAAATCGGTATTGTTTGATTACAGGTATCCAATCGCTCTAACTTCACGCAACTAGTTAAAGGCCGAGTGCTGACAGGTTATATTTTATCGTCCCAGCGGCGGTTTTCGCCGTCGTGCTCTATAATTAAAAAATACTTCTGGCGAAACCCCCGCCGAGACACCAAGTCAGGGAGAATAGGATGCATCTTCTTCCCCT
>CAZZLI010000031.1:0-25448 GCA_964655055.1 uncultured Ferruginibacter sp. | reverse complement strand
TCGGCATTATACGGGGAAATTTTTGGGCTGAAAGTAACTTCACTTTCGTATTAGGTTGCTCCATCACGCCCATGCCGAAAAGCGCGAAGTCGTAACGCACGGGATCTTTCGGATGCAGTTGTCGCAGAAACGCAGTCAGTTCAACGGCTGTCTGCCAGTCGTTCTGCCTGCGTTGTACCATTCCCAACGCGCGTGCGACCCGCGACACATGTAGATCCAGCGGAATGATGAGTTCAGCCGGACCGATCTGTTTCCATAGGCCGAAATCGACGCCGCGCCTGTCCCGCCTTATCATCCAGCGCAGATACATGTTCAATCGCTTGCAGGCCGAGTGTTGTTCGGGTGAGGCAATATGTTTTTCTGTTCGTTTCAGATGTTCAGCCGAAAAAAAATACCGGCGAAAATGGTTGAGCCCTTCTTCCACTTGCATACCCTTTCGGGGAAAGAAGGCTGTTTCAAGCGTCTGATGCTTCCGATAATGTTCGCCCAGACGTTCCACCATAAAGATACAGTCATCGGCATTGAAGGTGCGGTGCCGGAATCCCAACAGCGATTTCATACCCGACGAATCAGGTGCGGTACAGAAGGCATGGGGTTGCATCTCCATCCGCTGCATCAACTCTTTTGCCTTGCCGATGATGGTGGTGCGGTTGCCCCAGGCGAAGAGTGCGGCAAACAAGCCCGCGATTTCAATATCCTTTTTAGCGGTGAACAGATGCGGAATGCTGATGGGATCGCCGGCAATGAATTCGGGGCGGTTGTACAGGTCCACCTTTTTTTCAAGAAGTGCTTTCAGTGCTTCGGGCTGCATCATCCGATGGCCTGGCGAAGGTCTTCAATAAGGTCCTGCGTGTCTTCAATACCCACACTGAGCCGGATGAGTCCGTCGCTGAGTCCGTTCTTGATCCGCTCTTCACGGGGAATGGAGGCATGGGTCATGGTAGCGGGATGGTTGATCAGGCTTTCCACACCGCCCAGGCTTTCTGCAAGGGAAAAGAGGACGGTGGATTTGAGTACTTTTTTTGCCGGTTCAATACCGGGGTCTTTCAATTCAAAACTGATCATACCGCCGAAGTCGCGCATCTGGGCAGCGGCTATGCGGTGTCCGGGATGGTCGGTGAAGCCCGGCCAGAACACCTTGCCCACTTTCGGATGTTCCTTGAGCCAGTAAGCAATCGCTTTTCCGTTTTCACAATGGGCGCGCATCCTTACGGCCAGTGTTTTGATGCCGCGCAGCACCAGGAAACAATCCATGGGCCCGGGCACGGCACCGCAGCTTTTCTGGATAAAGTAAAGTTGTTCACGAAGCGCTTCATCGTTCACCACAAGGGCGCCCTGGATCACATCGCTGTGTCCGCCCAGATACTTGGTGGCGCTGTGCATCACGATGTCGGCTCCGAGGTCGAGCGGATTTTGCAGGTAAGGCGAAGCGAAGGTATTATCGACACAGAGCAGGGCATTGGCCTTTTTGGCGATTGCGCTTACGGCTGCAATGTCGGTGATGTTCATCAGCGGATTGGTTGGCGTTTCAATCCAGATGAGCCTGGTTTTTTCGGTGACGGCTTTTTCCACATTCGATGCCACGGTGGTATCCACCGGCAAAAACCTGATGCCGAATTTCTGAAACACTTTTGTGAAGAGCCGGTAGGTGCCACCGTACATGTCGCTGGCACAAACCACTTCATCGCCCGGAGCCAGCAATTTTATAACGGCATCGGTTGCCGCTACGCCGCTACCGAAAGCCAGACCGAAGCGGCCGTTCTCGATTTCGGCCAGGGTTTTCTCAAGCACCGTGCGTGTGGGGTTCTGGCTTCTTGCATATTCATATCCCTTATGCTCGGCAGGTCCCGACTGCACATAGGTGCTGGTTTGGAAGATGGGCGTCATGATGGCTCCGGTAACCGGCTCGGGTGCAGCTCCGGCATGTACCATTAGGGTTGAGGGTCCTTGTTTCTTCTGATTGGGTTTGTTTGCCATAATCGTATCGGGTATTCGCTTGTTGAATAGAACGGGTTATGCAATGAAGGATGCTGCACAAAGATACCGCCAGTCATAGTTGCCAGCTTCATGGGCGGCGATGGGAACAATCGGCTTTTGAAGTACCGATTTTTTGAGGATGCCTGCGTTGCTTAATTTTTGTTTTGCCGCGTGTATGCGTTCAGTTATGTAGGGTTCCTGCATCCATTTTTTTTGCGGCGGTTCATACCCCACTTTGCCGCTGCGCCAGATGATGCTGTCGGGCAACCGTTTTTCGAAGGCTTTGCGCATGATCCATTTGGTCCAGCCCTCACGCATTTTGAAGGAAGCCGGAAGGCTGAATACGAATTCCATCAGTTCATGCGAAAGAAAGGGCAGGCGCACTTCCAGGCCATGAGCCATGCTGTTTCTGTCGGCGAAGCGGAGTAATTCTTCCAGGCCCAGCATCATCGTATTGAAATAGAGGATGTCGTTGAGTTTGGTGATGATGGGCTTCTGTACCCCTTCCCATTCTCGACCACGCAGCGACCGCAGAAATTCGGGATGCAGGTCGGGATGACGGAAGAGCCGCCGGTATTCCTTCCATTCCAGATGGATGGCCGTATGCGCAGGAAGATAGATGGCCAGGTAATTGCCGGGACTCCAGTTCACAGGAATACCGTGGTTGCGGAAGGCTTCCTTTTCCGCATGGGCTTTGGCGAAGCTGCTCCGGTCGACCAGTTGCTGCAGATGCCAGTGAATGTATTTGTGGTAACCGGCCAGTGATTCATCGGCTCCCTGTCCGTCGAGCAGCACCGTTACGCCCTTGTTTCGCGCGGCTTCAAAAACGGTGTATTGGGCGAATATGCTGGAAGACGGAAAGGGTTCTTCTTGGAAATAACAGAGTTTGTCCAACAGCCGCTCCATGGCTGCCGCGGTGGGTTCAACTGCATGGTTTTCGAAACCCAGCGAGCGGCTGACGGTGGCGATATGTTCTGCTTCATTTTTTTCGAAGCCGGGAAACAGGGCTGAAAACGTGTGGTGTGGAAGGCTGTTGTCGCGCAGTTCAGCGATGAGTGCCGCAATGACCGAACTGTCGAGCCCTCCGCTGAGGCTGCTGCCGATGCCGACATCGCTGCGCAATCTTCGTGTAACCGATCGGGTGAGCAACTCCCTGAACCTTTCGGTGGCTTCTTCTTCGCGGATGCCCAATTCGGTATCCTTATCGAGTTTCCAGTAATTGAAAAGATGATAGTTATGCTCGTGCAGGGTGTATTTCAGATAATGCGCGGGTGGCAGTGCGGCAATGTTTTCGTAGAAGGTCTGTTTTTTATCGTACGCGTTTTGCACATGCCCTAGGGCCAGATAGTTGGCCAGCATTTTCGCATCGGGCAGTTTTTCAATCCCTATGGCCCATAGGGCTTTCATTTCGCTGGCAAAGATGAAATGCCGTGGATCAGAATAATAATAGAAGGGCTTTTCGCCGAAACGGTCGCGGGCGGCGAAAAGGGTCTGGGTCCGGTTGTCCCAGATAGCGAATGCGAACATGCCATCGAAGCGTTGCAGGCATTCTTCCTTCCAGCAGTCATAAGCGGCAAGAATCACTTCGGTATCGGAGCGGGTGCGGAAAGCATATCCGAGCCGTTTCAGCTCTTCCCGCAATTCGATGTAATTGTAGATTTCTCCGTTATAGGTGATGGTGTACGCTGCACCGGCGGAGTCATCAACCGTATTGGCATTGTAATGCATGGGCTGTGCAGCCATTTCCGACAGATCGATTATTGAAAGGCGTGAGTGGCCCAGAGCAATGGAAAGATGTTCACTGAGCCAGATTCCCTTGCCTTCCGGGCCGCGGTGACGAAGTTCCTCCACCATTGTATCGATATTGCTACAGAGCGACTCCCGGAATTCCCGGTGCTGCAAGGGATGAGGGATGATGATGCCGGCGATTCCGCACATGGTGAATGATGAAGGGGAGGCAGGGACATTCAGGATCCATGCCGTCCGGTTGAGATCAGAGGAAGAAGGGTATTGATACTTTCGCCATATCCCATCCGATCCAGAGGTTGAAGCCCGTTGCCGATTTCTCAAAAGCCATTGAAAAGTATTCGATGGGCTCCTGCAATCCGGTCACCGGTACGTCAAACCGTACAATGTCTTTTTTTTCGTCGTATTTGAAAGCGCCCCAGGTATCGGTATCCTGATTGATGATGATGGTCCATTTCTTTTCGAAGGGAATACAATAGAGGGTGTATCTGCCTTTTTTGATTTTCGAATTTCCCAGCCGTACTGTCTGGAAAAATTCAATTTCTGTGGCTTCGTTGGCACCGGTACGCCAGATTTTGCCGTACTCCACAAGTTCACCGAAAATGACCCGGCCGTTTTTCTGTGGGCGGCTGAAAATAGCACGGGCCATCAGCGGCTCGGTCGCTTTGTCCTGTATTTTCAAAACCGGATAACCGGAAGGATAATAGACCATATCCAGCGGCGACTTGTCAATCGGCACAAACTTCACCTGAGCCTGCAGGGAGACGGCAATCAGGCAAAGCAAAAAAAAGGAGAAAAACAGCTTCATGATGCGGTTCATTTAAGCCTCGCAAAACTAATTCTTTTACGTGAAGGCGGCTTCTTAAGGCCTAAGAGCCAAAAGGTCTCTTCCGGTTATAACGATATCCCATTCACCATTTAAAATTTACCACCTGACACTACCCGCGGGCTCTTCGTTTAGGGCGTACATTCGCTTAAGGGCCAAAGTCCCGTTCGGAACATGCAACAACCCCTTAAATACCTTGACCCGAGCGAAGCGCTCGCACTGATTCAATCGGGAAATCGCGTCTTTAT
Source organism: uncultured Ferruginibacter sp. (assembly GCA_964655055.1). Classification (GTDB taxonomy): domain Bacteria; phylum Bacteroidota; class Bacteroidia; order Chitinophagales; family Chitinophagaceae; genus Ferruginibacter. The sequence continues at coordinate 20,651 of CAZZLI010000031.1, read as the reverse complement.
TCAGGGCAGTGCGCAGACGCCTACATTTCTGCTGCAATGCCTGGCGCTGGAAGCCCACCGCCTCAACGATGTGGAACTGGTATTTATCAGCCTTTACGGGGATGTCCATGTAAACAAGCCTGAACTCCATTCCAGCTTCAAACTCAACAGCCTTTTCGTTTCCGCTTCGGTTCGCGAAGCGGTAAAAGCCGGTTATGCCGACTATGTCCCCGTTTTTTTGAGTGAAATTCCGGAGCTCTTCAGCCGCAACATCCTTCCCCTCGATGCGGCCATCGTACAGGTATCGCCCCCCGACCGGCATGGCTTCTGTTCGCTGGGCGTTTCGGTGGATGTGTCGCGCTCGGCCATCCATCATGCCCGTTATGTGATTGCACAGGTGAATTCGGCCGTGCCACGGACCCATGGCGACGGGCTCATCCATATCAGCCGCATTCATGCCCTGGTATCCTGCAACGATCCGCTGCATGAAGCACAGTTCGGAGAAGACACCGGCGAGGCCGAGCGGCAGATCGGCACCCATATCGCAGGCATGATTGAAGACCGAAGCACCCTGCAGATGGGCATCGGCTCCATCCCCGATGCGGTGCTGAGCAGCCTGCATCATCATAAGGACCTGGGCATCCACACTGAAATGTGCAGCGACGGCATTATTCCGCTGATCGAGAAAGGTGTTGTAACCAACCGCTATAAGAAAATCCATCCCGACAAGTCGGTTGTAGGTTTTGCGCTCGGCAGCCGGAGTTTGTACGATTATGTCGACGACAATCCGGCTTTCGCCTTTCTCGATATAGATTATGTGAACGATCCGCATGTGATCGGCCGCAACCCGCGGATGGTGGCCATCAACAGCGCCATTGAAATCGACCTTACCGGGCAGGTCTGTGCCGACTCCATCGGTACCTACCAGTACTCGGGTGTGGGCGGACAGATGGATTTCATGCGCGGCGCATCGCTGAGCGAAGGCGGAATGCCCATCATAGCGCTTACCTCCCGAACCGGAAAAGGTGTGCCCCGGATCAATTCCTTTCTGCGGCAGGGGGCCGGCGTTGTCACCACCCGTGCGCACGTGCACCGGGTAGTGACTGAATACGGTATCGCCGACCTTTTTGGCAAAAATCTGCGGCAGCGGGCCAAGGCCCTGATTCATATCGCCCACCCCGACGACCGGGAAGGGCTGGAGAAAGCCTGCTTTGAGCGCTTCGGCAACTTCTGATGTTCCATGTCGAGAAGGCGGAAGATTGGGTAATTTTTTCTTGTGCCGAAAAACGCGGTTTGAAGTAAATTGCAAAGCAGCAGTTCTTGAAATTGTTTCAACCCTGTCAATCCCAACATCTATGTATAAAAAATCGACTCTTTTTTTCCTGCTGGTGGCTCTGCAGCAGGCATTGTTTGCACAGGTCACTTACATCGCCATCCTGAACCACAACAACGGGAACGGCAATAACAACCTGTTCAACGGCTATGTATCGGTCAACCAAAACTGTTATGTCGACTGGGAAGTATATGCCGATGGCATGGTGAGTTCCGACAACTGCGGCGACAAAAGTGTATCGCGCCTGGTGTTGCGGCGCATGGGCGAAAACGACCCCACTTCCGTAGTTGCTACGGTCCCGATTTATGTGCCCGGCATCTGTGGTGGTAAAAACGGCAACAATGACAAGTATTATGTGAACCTGGCTTCTTACATCAACAAGCCCGGCCGCTACAGTGTTGAAATCCAGGCCGATCTTTCCGGACAGCCCAATCCGTTTAATGGTCCGACTACGCGTACGACCTATAATTTTTCTTGCCCAACAGCCTATTACCTTACCGGAACCGGCGGTCCTACAGGAAATTATTATGCGCCTTCAGGAGCCTGTACAGGAGCATCGGGACTGAGCGATCCTGTCGGCAATGCCGCGGTCGATCAGCTTACGCAACTCACCCCACCCATACTCCGCTATTTTACCGTGGGTGAAGTGTCCACTTACCGGCAGATGGTGGTGCTTGGCTCCCAGTTCTACGATATGGGCGAGGGAAAATTTTTGCCCGGCAATCCGCGAGTACCGGCGAGCATGAACGGGCTGGACGGCATACCTTCTTACGGCGTTTGCCCTGTCATTGGTGCGCCGGCACTGAGCCTGGGCGGTGAAATCAATATCAGCAAGCGCACCGATTGCGGTAATGCCGATGTAACCGGGGGCGCCATGTTTTACCGGGTATTCAAGGCCGGAACCACAGCGCCTGCCTACAGTTCATTTCCCCTGAATTTCAGGGACGATTGCCCCTCCAGTCCTTTGGGACCGGAAAATAATAATTTCTCCTTCGGCGGCAATTGCCAGAATGCGAACGGCATTCTCGACCAGCGCTGGCAAACCATCACCGGAGCGGCCAACATTCTTCCGGCTTCTTTCGCACTTGCCGATTCAGGGTTGTGGAAAATACAGTTCTATACAGAAACCTATCAGAAAGATTGTGCCGGCAACAGTATCACGTTCAGGGGTGAAACGGATTCCACTTCATTCCTGGTGAACAATGCCCTGGTAACGACTTCACCCTGTGCGGCTTTTTTGCCTGTGGTGATCACAAGGCTTTCGGCAACCCCGGCCAACGGCATCAATCTGCTCAACTGGCAGGTGGAGCAGCCTGAACCGAACAGCATTTTTGAAATACAACAGTCCTTCGACGGCTACCAGTTCAACACGCTGGCCAGCATGGCGCTGGAGCGTGGCAGGGCTTCTTACCAGTACAACGATGCCACGCATGGCGGCCGTACGGTTTATTACCGCATTGTGGTACGTGAGCGCAGCGGCCACAGCTACTATTCTTCCATTGTGCGTGTGCAGGCGCGCACCGGCAATCCGCGTATGACTTCCGGCATCATGAACGGAACCATTCAGGTACAGCTGGAAAATTTCAGCAACGGGAACTATCACTTGTCCGCATACGATATGGCCGGCGGTCTTGTGGGGCAAACAAAAACATCGGTCAGCGCCCGGGGAACCCTGCGGCTTTCATTGCCTGTGACCCATCTGCTTTCGGGAGGAATTTATCATGTGGTGTTGCGCGATGAACAGGGGCGTGTGGTGGCCAAGTCCTCATGCCGCAATTGATAGCCCGTCGTTAATAAAAGCGGCTTCATTTACCTGCTGTATCATCACAAGCCAAACATGTATTGGAAATATTTTTTCATCCAGCAGTCAAAAGCCCTTTTTGCGTTTTTCCGCCTGCACCTGGTTTTTGGGCCGTTGACCGGAATCCTGCGCAACCTTGCTTACCTCAGCATGCAGTCGAAGTGGATCAGCCAAAACCGCCGCCTTGCCTATAATGATTTTTTCACGTGGGACCGCCGACGCGAAAAACGGCTGGGACTCTATACTTTTCTCAACAGCAAAGTGATTGGCGAAAAACCGGTGGATTATCTTGAATTCGGCGTTGCCAACGGAAGTTCTTTTTACTGGTGGCTCGAAAACCACAGGCATCCCGATTCGTTGTTCCATGGGTTCGACACCTTCAGTGGTCTTCCTGAAGACTGGGGGCATTTCAAGAAAGGGGAAATGAACAACGGCAACGAAGTGTTGAAGACGAATGACAAGCGCGCCCGTTTTTACCAGGGGCTTTTTCAGCAGACACTTCCCGGATTTCTGCGCGGTTTCGGCAACAACCGTATGCTGGTTGTCCATCTGGATGCCGACCTTTATTCCTCCACGCTCTATGCCCTCACCAGCCTTGCGCCTTTTCTCAAGAAGGGCGATATCATCTTCTTCGATGAATTCTGTGTGCCCACGCATGAATTCCTTGCATTCAAAAACTTCACCGAGTCGTATTACATCAACCTGAAACCACTGGCCGCCTCGAACAACTACCTGTTCACGGCCTTTGAGGTGGAGGGATGAGTATTCGCCTCGGCACATTTCATTACCTTTACCGCATGAGCGAATGGACCCGGCAGATTGACGAACATAAGGCCGAGATTGCGGCATTCGAGGCAAAAAACGCCGCCGAGGCAGAGCAGTTCCGCATCCGTTACCTGGGCAGCAAGGGCATTTTGAAATCGGTGATGGCCGGTATGAAAGAGGTAGCCCCCGAAGACCGGAAAGCTTTCGGACTTCTGGTGAACGCCCTCAAGCAGCAGGCCGAGGAAAAGTATGAAGCGCTGAAAGCGCAGACTGCCGGGCAGGAATCCGGTTCCGGGAAATGGGTCGATTATACGCTGCCCGGCGATCCGCTGCCACTTGGCGGACGCCACCCCATCAGCCTGGTGCAGGAATCCGCCATCCGCATCTTCGAACACCTGGGCTTCCGTGTGGCCGAGGGTCCTGAAATAGAAGACGACTGGCATAATTTCACCGCGCTCAATCTTCCCGAAGATCATCCTGCCCGCGACATGCAGGATACATTTTACATTTCCCGAAACCCCGACTGGCTCCTGCGTACCCATACTTCCAGCGTGCAGGTACGTACCATGAAACAGCAGTCCCTGCCCATCCGCATCATTTGTCCCGGCCGTGTTTACCGCAACGAAACCATCAGCGCCCGGGCCCACTGTTTCTTTCATCAGATCGAAGGGCTCTATGTTGCCGAAAGCGTATCGTTCGCCGATCTCAAGCAGACGCTATACTTTTTTGTGCGGGAAATGTTTGGTGAAGGCATACAGATTCGCTTCCGCCCGAGTTATTTCCCGTTCACCGAGCCCAGTGCCGAAATGGATATCAGCTGCCTGATCTGTAAGGGCAAAGGATGCAATGTCTGCAAGCATACCGGATGGGTTGAAATTCTCGGCTGCGGTATGGTGCATCCCAAGGTGCTGGAAAACTGCGGCATCGATCCGGAAAAATATACCGGCTTCGCCTTCGGCATGGGTGTGGAACGCATGACCATGCTGAAATACCAGATTAAGGACCTGCGCCTGTTCAGTGAAAACGATATCCGGTTCCTCCGGCAGTTTGTTTCGGCATGTTAGACCACAGGTCTGAAATTCGTTCCGTTGCCATTATTTTCCTACCTTTCATTGGATTTACCCGCGAAATCTTCCCCCACGATTCCGGCCCCTTGCATTACTTTTTCCCGCCCCTTGTTCAGTAAAAAAAACTGATTTCATGTCTGATCACGAAATGCTCTTTTAAAACCAACCATAAAAAAACAACAATGAAAGCATTTTTTTTCCGATGGACGGCCCTGACAATGCTGACCGTTTTCTTTACAGCCGCATATGCACAGCAAAATGTTGGTATCGGCACGAATACACCCAATGCCAGTGCACGGCTCGATATCACCGCCACCAACCGTGGACTGCTGATACCCCGGGTGAACCTCACCGCGCTTAATGATGTCAATACCGTACCTACTCCGGCAAACGGGCTGCTGGTATTCAATACGAACACAGCGCTTAGCGGTGGAACAGGATTCTATTATAATAACGGTACGCCTAATGCCGCCCAATGGGTACGACTGCAAACCGCCAGCGGAGGAGGCAGCGGTTGGGCGCTAACCGGAAATGCCGGAACCGACAGTACCCTAAACTTTGTAGGCACCACCGATGTGAAGCCACTGGTGTTCCGGGTGAACAATGGCTTTGCAGGACAGATCGGCAGCAATGGAGGTATTTCCCTGGGTCGCGGTGCCAACGGCAAGAACAAGTTCACCGATCCGGGCATCATTGCCATCGGCGACAGCGCCCTGTTCAACAATGCCGATTCCAGCGAGCTGGCCATCGGCAATGGCGCGTTGTACAACAATACCAGTTCCGGCGACAATGTGGCCGTGGGTCACCTGAGCATGCTGAGCAACCGCACAGGATTCAACAACAATGCCTTCGGCAATTTCTCCTTGTTCAGCAATGATACCGGCTTCTATAATGTGGGCGTGGGTCATGCCGCATTGGCCAATTGCCTCAGGAGTTTCAACACCGCCGTGGGCTCATTTGCCATGGTTTCGGACAGCAGTGGCGGTCAGAATACGGCCGTAGGTTACAGCACTTTGAGCGACAACGTGACTGGCGATGCGAATACGGGTGTAGGCTACCTTGCCCTCGCATCCAATCTCAATGGTTTTGGAAATACGGCCATTGGCCACCGGTCCATGCTGCAGAGCACTTCGGGCATTTACAATGTGGCGGTCGGCTGGCAGTCAATGTTCAGCAACACGCTGGGCAGCAGGAATACGGCGCTGGGCATCAGTTCGTTGCTCAATAACACGGAAGGAAGCTGGAACGTGGCCATTGGCAGACAAGCCATGGTTGCAAACACCACGGGGAACCTCAACACCGCGATAGGGCATAAGGCCCTGGGCGGCCTCGTTTCCGGAAGTTTCAACACCGCCATCGGCGATTCGGCCGATATATTCGGCATCACTTCCGCAACCAATTCCACCGCCATCGGCTTTCAGGCCCTGGTGAACGCCAACAACAACATCATACTGGGCAATGCCTCGATAACTCGTATCGGCGGTATCGTGGGCTGGACCACGGTGAGCGATGGCCGGTATAAAAAATCAGTTTCTGAAGATGTGAAGGGACTTGATTTCATCATGAAGCTGCGCCCCGTGACCTATCAGTTCGATTTCGACAAGATTCGCAGCGAGCGTTATGCTCCCAAAGCCGCTTCAACCGGCGAAGAAGAAATGAACTTCTCTTCCAGAATCAGGTACACCCGTGGCGGTATGCAACCCATACCCGGCAGTGGTAACGCACGCACTGTGGCAGTTTCTGCGGCAGGAAGCCCCGTCGATCCCGCATATGAGGCCGAGGTGAGGAGAAACGACCAGATCCGTTACAGCGGGTTCATTGCCCAGGAGGTGGAGGCTGCGGCGCAAAAAGCGGGCTATTCCTTCAGCGGCGTTGACGGTCCCAAGAACGAAAAAGACAATTACGGACTGCGATATGCTGAATTTGTAGTGCCGCTGGTGAAGGCCGTGCAGGAGCAGCAGGATATGATAAAGCGTCAGCAAGAACTTATTGAAAAACTGACACAGCGGATTGAACAACTTGAAAAAAAATAATTGCCCTGCAAAACCTTCCCAAGCGGAAGGTTTTGTTTTTGGATAATTTTACCGGATAACATGATGCGTGTATGATCAAGACAATTGCCATCGTAGGCGCCGGTACCATGGGCAATGGTATCGCACAGGGATTTGCCACTGCAGGGTATGATACCCTGCTGTTTGATATGGGTGTGGCTGCACTTGAAAAAGGGATGCAGGCCATCAGAAAGAACCTGGATGTTCTGGTGACGAAAGAGAAACTGACTGCGGTTGAAGCGAACGCGGTGTTCGGCAGGATCAGCACTGTTTCGTCGGTAGCGGATTGCACTGCCGATTTGGTTCTGGAGGCTATTGTGGAAGACCTGGCCATCAAGCAGAATCTTTTTCAACAGCTTGCCCAATGCAATACCTCCGAAACCTTACTGCTCTCCAACACCTCATCGCTTTCCATAAACCGATTGCAGGCCGGCGTCCCGCATCCGGAACGCTTTGCGGGATTACATTTCTTCAATCCGGCTCCGGCCATGAAGCTTGTGGAAGTGGTACGGGGCGAACTTACTGCGGCATCTGTCATCGAAATGCTCACCACCTTATGCTGTAAGGCGGGAAAAATTCCTGTGGTGTGTAACGATGCTCCGGGTTTCATTGTGAACCGAGTGGCGAGGCACTATTATCTGGAAGCGCTGCAGCTGTTGGAGCAAGGTGTTGCCGATGTGGAATCGATTGACAAGATCATGGAATCGGCCGGGTTCAAAATGGGTCCCTTCCGCCTGATGGACCTGATCGGTATGGATATCAACTATGCCGTTTCCGAAAGCATCTATCATGCCTTCGATGATGCCGAAAGGTTCAAACCTTCTGTGATACAGCAGCAAAAAGTGGCTGCGGGAGAACTGGGCCGAAAATCGGGCCGGGGGTTTTACGGATATTGAAGATTCCCGTCCAATCAAAGGTCAAGATGCTCGGAGCGTACCGCTGCACCGTAGAAGTTGAGGGCATGCCTGTCGAATGTTTCCGGGTCATCGGTAGTCACAAACCGGATTGTTCCTCCTTTCGAACAATAACGCGCAATTTCTTCATGCCGGATTAGATAATCGTTCAGGCGTTCTGCAACCAGGGCGCCCTGTGTTACGAGATTCACCCCCGCCGGCAGCAGTGTTTTTAATTTTGATTCTATGAGCGGATAATGGGTACAGCCCAGCAGCACCGTATCGATATCAGCGCATTGTGCAAAAAGGGCTTCAATCCCCTGTCTGAAAAAATAATCGGCTCCGGCATTATCCGTTTCTCCGCTCTCGATCAGGGGAACCCACATCGGACAGGCCTGCTGAAAGACGTTTACATCCGGAAAAAATTTCTTGATTTCCAGCACATAGGAGTCCGAGGCCACGGTGCCGGGAGTGGCCAGAATGCCCACGTTACTGCTTTTTGAGTGGGTTCCTATGATTTCGGAAGTGGGCCGTATCACCCCCAGTACCCGGCGATCGGGGTGATGTGAAGGAAGATCATGCTGCTGAATGTTACGCAAGGCCTTGGCCGAAGCGGTATTGCAGGCCAGGATCACCAAAGGGCATCCCTGTTCGAAAAACCATTGCACGCATTGCCTTGTGTACTGGTAAACCGTTGCGAAGCTGCGGGTGCCGTAAGGCGAGCGGGCATTGTCGCCCAGATAAATATAGTCGTACTCCGGAAGCACCTTTCTGATTTCCTTCAGTATGGTAAGTCCGCCATAGCCGCTGTCGAAGATGCCGATAGGTCCCGTTGTCATGGTCCAAAAATACGACAGCCATCCCGTGGTGAGGATGGCTGCCCTATGCTTTTATGGATGTTGTCCGGTTATTGTTTGGGTTTGACACCACCTGTCCCGGCGGGTTTGTCAACAATCCCCAGTTTCTTCTTTACAAGCGGCAGGATGTCTTCGCCGGGAGGACCTACCAGCACCGCGCTGGCATCAAGCACATAGGCGTAGCCACTTTCTTTTGCTACCGCTTTGATGGCATCAAAAGCCTTGCTGCGGATGGGAGCGATCAGGGTCTGCGATTTTTCCTGGATCATCTGCTGCATGGTCTGGCTCCAGCCCTGAACTTTCTGGTAGAGGGCGATCAGGTCGTTGCGCCGCAGGTCTTTGGCAGCGGGGGAAAGCTTGGCGGAGTCGGCCTGGAAGATGCTGTCCTTTTCACTGAGTTCGCGGTAGTAATCCTGACCCTGCTGCTGAAGCGAGGTCTGGTAATCCTGCAAAACGGTGTTGGCTTTTTCCGCTTCCGGCATTATGCTGATCAGTTCTTCGGTACTGATATAACCGGTTTTGCCCTGGGCAAAGGCGGAAGCCGCCCCGAAGAGCGCAAAACAGAGGAAGAGTAATCCTTTTTTCATTGCTTGGTTTGTTGTTTCTTTTAAGTTCAAAAATCAGCGCCGATGGCTGCACGGTCAACGGGGATTAGGATTTATTTAACACCCAGGTACTTGAGCACATCGTCGCTGCGGTCGAGTTTGGGATCGGCAAAGATAACGGTAATTCCCTCACTTTTATCGAGGATGAAGTCGTAGGACTTCTCCGTGGCCAGTTTCTGTATGGCCGTGTACACCCTGTCCTGTATGGGTTTGATGAGTTCCTGCCTTTTCTTGAACAGGTCGCCCTCGAAGCCGAAACGCTTTTTCTGCATATCGCGCACTTCTTTTTCCTTGTTGAACAGTTCGTCTTCCCGCTTCTTCTTGAGTTCGTCGCTGAGCATCACCTGCTCGGCATCATAGGTTTTGTACATACGGTCGAGTTCGGCCTGCTTGCGTTCGATTTCCTGTTGCCATTGTGCGCTGTACTGGTTGAGTTTTTCCTGTGATTCCTTGTACTCGGGCACTTTTTCGAGGATGTATTTCGAATCGATTACCGCATAGCGCTGCGCGAAACCGTACAGGCATCCGGAAAGAAGAAAAACCAGGAGCAATAGATTCTTTTTCATATCGGTGTTTTTGTTTTTAGGAGGCAAGTAATCGTTTACTGCGGTTCCTGACCCAGCATGAACGTGAATTTGAAGGCGCTTTTAAGTGGCTCGTTGGCCTTGATACGGTCAAAACCTATGCCATAGTCAAAGCCGAGCAGCCCGAACATCGGCAGGAAAAAGCGCATGCCCAAACCAGCCGAACGCCTGAGCCGGAAGGGATTGTAGTCTTTGAAATCGAACCATCCGTTGGCCGCTTCAAAGAAGGCCAGGCCGAAGATGGTGCTGCTGGGATTGGTGCTGAACGGATAGCGCAGCTCCACCGTGTATTTGTTGTACATGGTGAAAAACTGGCTGGGACTCACATTCTCCGGATTGATCTTGGGGTCGGAACTGGAGTAGATGGGATAACCCCGGTGGGCGATGATGTCGTAACCCAAAAGGGCGAACTGGTTGTTGAGTCCGGCATCGCCCACCTGGAACCTTTCGAATGGCGATACTTCCAGATTGCGGTTGTAGCGGCCAATAAAGCCGAACTTGGCTGCAGCCTTGATGATGAACTGCCGGTTCTTTTCTGCACCGCGTGCCACGCCGATGGGTACATAATATTCGCCGGTGAACAGCCACTTGTGAAATTCGGGCAGGCGGTAGGGGTTGTCGCTCTTGCGGGTGATGCCCAGCAGGGAATACGGTGGCGTGAACTGCCCGCTCAGCAAAAAATTCGATCCGCCCGTGGGGAAGATCGGGCTGCCCTGTGTGGCATTCCGGGCCAGGGCAAGCCTCAGGCTGATGTTGGAGGAAATGCCGTTGCTTAGTCCCGGAAAAATATTGGGATAGTTGACCAGTTTGTACTGCTGGAAATTGAGCGAGGTAATCAGCGAAAAATAATCGTCGGGCCATTTGAGCTGCCGGCCCAGCGATATACTTACGCCCAGCGTCCGCACATAGGAGGTATCGCCACAGTCGCGGCAGAACTGTCCGAACCTGTTGAAGGAGTTTGATTGCCGCGTATTGAAAAAACTTACCGTGAAGGCGTTCCTTTTTTTACCGCCCAGCCAGGGTTCGGTGAAGGAGAGGTTGTACGTGCGGAAGGCCCGACCGTTCGACTGGATGCGGGCGCTGAGCCTTTGTCCGCTACCCGATGGAAGCGGATCCCAGGTTTTCTTGTCAAAAATATTGTTGATGGAAAAGTTGTTGAAGGTGATGCCGAGCGTGCCGGTGAGTCCGATGCCGCCGCCGAAACCGGCCGACAGTTCGAGCTGGTCATTCGATTTCTCTTCCACCGCCCAGGTGATGTCCACCGTTCCGTTTTCGGCATTGGGCACCACATTGGGCGAAATCTTCTCCGGATTAAAAAATCCCAGCTGTCCCAGTTCGCGCTGGGTGCGGATGATATCGGAACGGCTGAACTTTTCGCCGGGAATCGTTCGGAGCTCGCGGCGTACGACATAATCTTTGGTCTTGTCGTTGCCGGTGATTTCAATGCGCCCGATGGTGGCCTGCGGTCCTTCCTGCATGCGGATTTCGAAATCGATGGTATCGTTGTACACCGCGGTTTCCACGGCATCGATGCGGAAAAAAAGATAGCCGTCGTCCATGTACAGGCTCTGGATATCGCCGCCTTCGGCGCTCATCTGCTTGCCCAGCCGCTTGTTCAGCACTTCCAGATTGTAGATATCGCCTTTCTTGATGCCCAATAAAACGGTCAGAATCGAATCGCCGTATTTGGTGTTGCCCCGCCATGCGATATCGCCGAAATAATACCTGCGTCCTTCATTCATCTTGATGAAGATGTCCACATTGCCCTTCTGGTTGGTAACGATGGTATCCTTGACGATTTCCGCATCGCGATAGCCCTGCGCATTGTAATAGTCCAGCAGCTTCTCCTTGTCTTCTTCGTATTTCTTGGGATTGAATTTCGCCGAGCTGAACAGCTTGATGCGCAGATAGGAGTCGAGCATCGACTTGGTGCCACTGGGCGAGAGGTACCCGAACTCGCTGAAATAATCGCCCAGGTCGCGTCCGGTTGCCGTGTCACCGAAAGGATTGGCTGTTTCGGGCGGATACAGGGTCATGCGCATCATTTCCTTGGTGCCTTTGAGCTGCTTTTTCAGCAGGTCGTCGCCCAGATTGTCGTTGCTGGCAAAATTCACCGAGTTGATCTTTACCTTGCTGCCCTTGTTGATGTGGAAGGTGAGCAATACGGCGTTGGTCAACCCGTTCACTGGTGTTTCCGATACCGATACCTGCACATTCCGGTAGGCTTTGTCGGCATAAAACCGGCGGATGGCTTCCATGGCGGTCTGCTTCATGTTGTCGGTAACCACTTTTTCGCGCGACAGGCCCATCTTGGGTTCCAGGTCGTCTTTCTCGGCTTTTTTGATTCCGGTGAATTTGAAATCGGCCAGCCGTGGACGCTCCACGATGGCAAGCTCCACAAAGAGCTGGTCGCCGCGCAAATCGGTGAAGTTCACCTGCACATCGGCAATAAGGTTCTGCTTCCAGAGTTTGGAGATTGCTTTTGAAAAAACATCGGTTCCGGGAATATTCACCTTGTCGCCAACAGCCAGACCCGATATGGAGATGATCAGATTGGGATCGAATGCCTGATAGCCACTGACAGTGATACCGCCCAGCTGATAGGTTCGTGGAGATTTGCTGTTGAAGATTTCCAGCAATTGCGGGTTGATGGATACCGGGGGGAGGGTATCGCTGTTCTGACCCAGCGTGCCCATGAGGCAGGTGCCCAGCAATAGAACAATCAGCATCAGATGCCGGGAACAACGGCGCATGAACGAATTTTTACGGCCGGCAAGATAGCCGCCCTTATGATAACGATCTGTTAAACATCCACCACGCAGGCGGCCGGTCTGCGGTGCGCATTCTGGTGTTTTGTCTCTCATGCGGATGCCCGGCTTATCTGCTCTCCCGTTTTTCCGAAGCGCCTTTCCCGGCGCTGGAAATCGGCAATGGCTTCGTAAAGGTTCTCCTTACGGAAGTCGGGCCAGAGCGTTTCAGTGAAATAGAGTTCGGCATAAGCCAGCTGGTAAAGCAGGAAATTGCTGATCCGGTATTCGCCGCTGGTGCGGATCATCAGCTCGGGATCGGGAAAATCGCGGGTGCAGAGATACTGTTGCAGGGTATGCTGATCGATCGACTCCGGATCCAGCGTACCGGCCTTCACATCACGGGCAATCTGCTTCACGGCATTTTCCAGTTCCCAGCGGCTGCTGTAACTCATCGCCATCACCAGGTTGAGCCCGGTATTGCCCGAGGTTTCGTCGAGAGCCTCCTGCAACGCCTTTCGAGCAGATTCCGGAAGCATTCCGGTATCACCGATAACATGCAGGCGGATGTTGTTCTTGTTGAGCGTGGGCACTTCCTTCCGGATGGTATCCACCAGCAGTTCCATAAGCCCGCTGACCTCGTTGGCCGGCCGGTCCCAGTTTTCGGTGCTGAAGGCATAGAGCGTCAGATAACCGATGCCCAGCTCGGCGCAGGCTTCCACGATATTGCGTACACTTTCCACCCCGTGCAGATGTCCGAACAGGCGGTCTTCGCCCCGTTCCTTCGCCCACCGGCCATTGCCGTCCATAATGATGGCGATGTGGCGGGGAAGCCTGTTCAGATCGATTGCCTCCTTGGTTTCTTGCATGGAATTTCAGCCCCCGGAGTGCATGCCCCGAAGGCGCGCAAAAGTAGTGAAAATAAGTGGGAAACGGGGTTCGGGAACAGCGGTCCGGCAATGGCTTCAGGCTGTTCGGAGAATGCGTATTGATATGCGTTCCTGCAATCGGCGGTCAATTTTTTATCAACCTTCCGGTATAGGTGATACCGTCTTTTTTTGCCCGAAAAAAATAGATGCCGGCCGGCTGGTTTCCAATTCGGATAACCCCCTCCCTGTTCAGGGTGCTGATCAGGGTACCCTGGGCAGAAAAAATCTGGATTTCATCAGCTACTACAGCCTCAATTCCGTTACCCAATCTGTATTCACCGTTCCCCGGATTGGGGAAGGCAGCCAGATTGCCCGTAGTTTTCGCACAGCAATCATTCTTGCGGGCATACCAGTAAATATTGCTGACGTTGGCAAGGCAAAGCCGGTATTGTTCCATTTTTCCGGCACGGATAAACCTGCCCTCGGAGTTTGCGGGCAGATCGATCGAGAAAAGTGCGGAATCCTGACGGTCGGCGCTTTTTGCCGATAGCGGAACTTCATCGGCTCCCGAAAAGCGAAAAACATCGTTAACCGCCGATGCCCCGGCATAACCCTGGCCACCGGGATTGGAATTGTTGAGGCTGAAGAATAGCCTGTTGATTCCGGCAGGAACATAAATGTAGCCGGGAAGGCTCTCCGGCTGCTTGCGGTAGTTTTCGACCGTGTTACCCAGAAATCCGTCGTGGCGGTAGAAGAAATTCCCCCGGGTTTGTATCTCCAGTTCAACCCCTGCCCGGTATTTTGAAACCAGCGACAACTTGTAAATGCCGGCAGCCGGAACTTGTATATCGAGACTTCCTTTTCCGCTGTTGCGCGACAAGGTATGGTCAGTAAGGACGCCTAATAAGTGATCGTTATGTTCTACGGTAATGTTGATGCTGCCCTTGTCTTCCAGATCAAAAACGGGATTGTAACGGATGGAAAAACTGCCCGCTTCTTTGGCGTAGATGAAAAATTCGCTGCGGTTCGTGTAATTCTTTCCCCAGGTATATCCGATGTTTACCGAAATCGTTTCAAGGGGTTTAAGGCCTTTTAGCTCCAGCGCACGCGCGGTTTCAGCCACTTCGTTGAACCGGTATTCGTTGATTTGCGGAAAATAACGGGAACAGTCGCTGATGAAATCACGCTCGATTTCCGCATCGGTGATCTGCGGCAGGTTTCCCTGAAGATAGGCGGAACCGGTTGCCGTATTATACTGCACAAAAAGCGGATGGCTTTCGGCGTAGGGCTGAACGACGGTGGACAATACTGCATAGCTGTTCACGATTTTCATATCGGCCACCCGGGCTAGGTACAGGCAAAGGGCCGAGGCCTTGTCTTCTTTACGCTTGTCGGTGCTTTGTTCGAAAATCCAGTTGTAGTACAGGGTCATGTAATGCAGGAAGGCTTTGAGTTCGCGCAGGCGTTGCTTTTCCTCAATCGTTCCGTTTTGCAACAATGCGTCGGCGGCTTTCACCTGTTTTAGGTAATAGGGAATCTTATACCGGTTATCCTGTATGCCGTTGTTCAGGTTCACCACATCGGCACTGCCCCAGTCCTGCAAGAGCCTGTAAATTACCGGGGCGGCGGTGCCGAACATGTTGCGGCTGAAATCGAGCAGGCTGCTGTCGACCTCTTGATTGCGCAGCAGGTAATTGTTGGCCGCCATCAGATAGGGCAGGGTGGCGAATTTGGAGGGCGCGGCTTCCCAGACGATGCCCTGCGCGTTTTTGGTGCTGATTCTCTCGAGGGTATTTTTCAATTCGCCCAGGCGGAAAGATGGCGTTTCTCCACTCCACTGGGCGATATTCATATAATGGTACTCCGATAAGGACACGTTTTTTCCATACCAGCGGTTGAGCAATCCCTTGGTGCTGGTTTCGAACTGGAAGGCGGTTGGAATCACCTGCACATCGATCTGTTGTGCGGGCCGGAAAGCGGCTGAAGGAAAGTCGGCGTGGGTATCGTAAGCATACACCTGATAACGCATGCCGGGTAATTGCTGCCGGATGGAGGCCACGGTATGGTTGGCCAGAATGAACTGTTGATCGGTTTCCGAAAAAAGTTCACCCCGCACACAAGGCATGGCGTCGCGGGTATTGGCCCATTGGGCACCGTCGGGTACCTCGATACCGATATGGCCTTGGTTATACCGGAAGGAGCGGTAAAGGTCGGGGTAGATGGATTTGTTGCTGAGGATGGTCTGGCGGTATTGCAGGTACTGTGTTGCAATCGCATTGCTCCAAAGATTCATGGCCGTGGGATTGTTCACATCGGGTACCGATTGCACACCGGCCACTCTGGAGCCGTTGTAGCTGGCCACATAACAAGCATTGTTTTTAAGGGTTTCAAGATAATCGCCGTACATCAGGTCGCCGCGGTGTCCCGTAAAGCGGTGGGCGCCCAGCATGCCGTTGCGCCGCTGATAAAGGGCCCAGGCATGGCCGTTTTTTCCGAAATAGGTATCCCAGTCGTAGCGGGAATCCTGATCCATCGCCCATTTGTTATGTCCGCCGCTGAGGAACCAGGTTTTGTAGGTGTACCGGCAAGTGAATACGGTGTCTATGGAACGGAAGGGCGTCTGCAGAGCGGGAATTTTTTCCCAGATGCTGCCCGGCTGATAAAAGCGGTAACCCAGCAGGTGGAGGTACTGGTAGATGCCAAAGACCAGGCCGTTGTCTTCAGCTGCCTGGAAAACAATGCGGCCGCTTCCAAGACTTCTGACTTTGCAGGCCTGGTTGTCGGAAATGTTGTCATCATAGATGAGTACGATTCCCGAGTCGGGCATTTCGGTATACGCAGCCGTTTGGATGTTTGCCGCAGGAAGGGCCCGGTTCAGCAGTTCGGCTGCATCCGATGCAGTAGCGCGAAGCAGGGTGGAGGCGTCGGCGGGGTAATGAATTTTTTGGGCTTGGGCCTGAAGTATGAATAGTACCATACAGGCAAAAAGCCGTAAACTCTTCTGGGGTGCCATAGTGATGATTTGAAGTAATCAACTATGGTTTTTACAATAAAGTAGTGGATCGGTACGGTATTATTCGCAGGAAACCGGAAGGGGGTCGTACATGAGTAAATTCAAATTTAGGTTTTTTAATGGATTCAGCGGCCGGATTTACCCCCTTTTTTTCGCGAAACCGAGCACACAAATCGTAATGTACTGATAATCAGCGGGGCTGATTTTCATCGTTGTTGGATCATTTGCCTGTTTTTTCCCGGGAATCCCCGGTTTTTTTTCATTCGCCCGAACAATCATTCCGCTTCAGGGTTATATATGTCGTCTCTGAGATCGAATAAAACTCAGCATAACTCATTTTATTACTCCAAAAAAAAACAACATCATGAAGCAGTTTTTCCAGTCGTCCAAAGCCGTACTCTTCGGTCTTGCAGGTCTAGCCCTGATTTCCACCAGTTCCTGTAAGAAAGCCGACCCCCGTCCCGATCCCGGACCTCTGAATCTTTTCCAGATTGTCAGGGCCGATACCGGATTAAGCATTCTTTCTTCCGCTCTCGATAAAGCCGGATTGTCTGCAGCCGTTGCCACCACCAACAACATCACGCTTTTCGCGCCTACCAACAATGCGTTCCGCGCATCCGGATTTCCGCAATCAGCCATCGATGCCCTGACTCCCGCCCAGGTATCGGGCCTTCTCGCTCCGGTACTCACGTATCATGTGGTACCTGCAGTGGTAAGAGCCGCCAATGTACCTGCAAGCGATACGGTTAAGACTTTGAACGGAAAAAATATCTATGCCTCCAGCAATGCCAACGGCGTATTCATGAACGGTATCCGCGTTACCACTCCCGATATCAGCGGTGCTAACGGGGTAATGCACAAGATCAGCAGCGGCGTACTGGTTCCGCCCACAAAAACCATCGCTCAAATCGTAATCGATGATCCGGCCAATTTCTCCCTGTTGCTGGCAGCTGTAAGCCGTGCAGGTTTGGCCGGTGCCTTGTCTGGTCCGGGCAAGTTCACCGTTTTTGCGCCCACCAATACCGCTTTCCAGGCAACTCCGTTCAATACGGAAGCCATCATCAATGCAGCTGATCCTACAGCGGTTGCCGGAATTGTGAAGGCCCATGCCATTCCGACCAATGTATTCGCCAGCGATCTGAGCAACGGTGCAACAGCTCCCACGCTCAACGCCGGACAGACACTTACGGTAAGTCTTCCTCCCGCTGTGAAAATCACCGGAAGCTCCAGTCCCGCATCCAATGTAACTACGGCAAATATTGTGGCCACCAACGGCGTGATTCATGTGGTTGACCGCGTGATTCTCTGATCATAACCGATCCGGACCTCGTTTTAGAATACTGCCCCGCTGATTTTTTGGTAATGGAATCAGTGAGGGCAGTATTCTTTTTTGGCAGAAATAATTTATCAATCAAGGAAATCCGAAAAAAATTTCTCACAAGCCCCGGGAATAGTGACCTGGAAAGGCCGGTACGGTAATACCGATTGGATATCTGTAATGGACCAATTTTATTGGCCCAAACAGCTATCACATCGGCATTATACGGAAAGATATGTGGTCTAAAATAACATCACTTTCGTATAACTTCCTGGGTAGGCTGCAACACTGATTTTTATCATTTTAATCCTGAATGCTGCCGTTTAGTTTTGACATGACCCGAATTAGCCCGGGCCAGCATCGGTTTTGTACTCCATCGATCATATTGCTCTGCCCGTATTGCTTTCGGCATATCTGCTCGAGTTGCTGCTGGCTGTTGTGCATCATCAAAGGGAAGTGACGCGCGATATGCTGGTCAACCTTTCACTGGGTATCGGTAATATCACCGCGGGATTTTTCATGAAGGGTGTGGCCCTGGCCGTGTACTCGGGCGTGTATGCATTCGCGTTGTTCAAGCCTCCGCTTTCGGCAGGCCTTTGGATTGCCGGTTTCTTTTCCTGCGATTTCGTGATTTACCTCTACCACCGGCTGGGTCATACCACGCGGCTGTTCTGGGCGGCGCATGTGGCACATCATTCCTCGCAGCATTACAACCTGTCCACCGGTCTGCGGGTCAACTTCATCCATATGGGGTACCGCTTCCTGTTCTGGGCACCACTCTGCTTGTTGGGTATTCCGCCCTGGATGATTTTGTTTTTCGAATCGCTTACCGCCATCCTGAATTTTCTGATCCATGCAGAGCGGGTGGGAAAACTCGGCATACTCGACCTTATTTTCAATACGCCTTCCAACCATCGGGTACACCATGCAAGCAATCCCGAGTATCTCAACAAGAACATGGGCGGCATCCTCATGCTTTTCGACCATCTTTTCGGCACCTATGCGCCTGAAACCACCCGGCCTGTTTATGGTATTACGCATAACATCGAGTCGCATCATCCGCTGCATATCCTCATGCACGAATACCGCGACATCGTCCGGCAGTTGCGGCTTATTCCGGGCTATAGGGCCAAGGCCCGTTATCTGTTGGGACCGCCGGGGGAACCCTGCCCGGTGAGTCTGACCGCGGAAAGCGCTGAACGTTAAGCCGGCGTGGGTGTCCGGACATTTCTGGCATTTGGTTACTTTAATAGTCTCCAGGATTTTTATTCAATTTTCTCGACTATCCGGGCCGGATAAAATTCCAATATATTTGCAGCACCAAAACTGAAACCATGACCCGGATCTTCCAATGCCTCATTGCCTCCCTGTTCGTACTTTCTTTGCTTGGATCCTGCAAGAAGGACGACGGCGGAGCCCCTGCTCGTGTACGCAAGAACGTGAAAAACCTCACCGCCCAGGAGAAGGCCGATTTCGTGAATGCCATCAAGCTGCTGAAAACGAAGCCTTCGCCCTATGAAAGCGGCATCAACTACTACGACCAGTTTGTGAAATGGCATTATCTGGCTTTCTTCTGCGGCGTTAATTCGCCCATGATTCCGGGACACCAGAACCCGGCCTTTCTGCCCTGGCACCGTTGCTACCTTTCCCTGTTCGAAAAGGCGCTCAGCGATGTGAGCGGAAAAACCATCAACCTGCCTTACTGGGACTGGACCGATGCTTCCAGCACCGCCGCGGTGTTTTCCGACGACCTGATGGGCGGCAGCGGCGATCCGTCCCAGGACTATAAAGTGACGAGCGGGCCCTTCCGTGCCGGTGAATGGGTCATCAACATCACCGACGACAACGACATCGACTCCATTTTTCTGGATGTGAATACGGAGCCTCATCTCTCTCCCCACCTCCACCGTGCCATGGGCATTTATGCAGGCGGTACAACACCGGTGCTGCCTTCATTAGCCGAAGTCAACAACACCTTGTCCATCAACACTTACGACAGTGCACCCTGGGATCCTTCCGTGGATACGGCCATTTCGTTCCGGAACTCGCTGGAGGGATGGAGGGGTTGCGCAGGAAACACCTGCGAGAATGATGTGATGGATGTGGTTCCCATTCCGGGTCAGCGCCGAAGCACACTGCACAATATCGTGCATGTATATGTGGGAGGCATTTTCCAGGTCAACGGCGTCACTGTGGCAGGGAATATGGCCCAGTCCACCTCGCCCAACGATCCGGTGTTCTGGATCCATCATGCCAATATCGACCGGCTCTGGAGCGCCTGGATGCGCAGGCACGGTGCCGTATATGCGCCCGTAATCGGTGGACCCATGCACAGCAACCTCAACGATGTGATGCCGCCCTTCCAGTTCCGCACCGACGGAAAAAATACACCCGCCAGTATGCTCAATGAGTACATGCTGGGTTATGTGTACGAGCAACTGCCCTGATCGAAATCCTGTTTGACATAAACAACAACGGGCTAGAGTGCTCCGATACGGAGGGTCATGTTCGCGGTGATGGAGTAGTTTCTTCGTCTCTCTTCACGGAATATGGGATCGCGTGCATCATAGGTCTTGCCTTCCAGCCGGAAGCGAACCAGATTGCTGATGTCGCGATCGATGTTGAGCGAT
Organism: uncultured Ferruginibacter sp.; assembly: GCA_964655055.1. Classification (GTDB taxonomy): domain Bacteria; phylum Bacteroidota; class Bacteroidia; order Chitinophagales; family Chitinophagaceae; genus Ferruginibacter. The sequence goes on along the minus strand of CAZZLI010000031.1, from coordinate 139 downwards.
AGCCCGCCGGTTTGAAACCCGTTTGGTGTGCCGGTGGTAATGATGATTTGGTTCCGGTCTCCGTAATACTCCCCCCGCAGCGCTATTCTTGTTTTGCTGTTGATTTCCCTGCGTACGATCAATACCGGCGAAAACCAGT
>CAZZLI010000030.1:0-25745 GCA_964655055.1 uncultured Ferruginibacter sp. | reverse complement strand
ATGATATTGGTGCATTACTGATATCCAGTCGGTATTGGCCCATTACAGATATCCAATTGGTATTGACGGGTACGATTTCCGGTACAGTGAAAAAATATACCCTTAAACTATTCAATGAAAACAATGATGTACCTCGCGTGATCACTCAGGCTTTGGATCTTGCAGCGATAAGCAGATTGTAAAAAAGGCCGGCAAACAACAACGCCGAAAAAAGCAGATGCGCAGGCTGCACCCAGGCGGGCATATAGAAATAGGTCAACACCACTCCGGCCGCAACCGTATAGGCCACACAGGCAAGCACAAGCTGATTGCTCAGCGTTTTACCCAGATACTTCCGGAAGATCCAGAACTGGTAGACAGAAAGCGCGGTGACCACCAGCGAGAAGGAGCGGTGGATATAAAACCAGTGATTGAGTTTGCTGATCCATAAATCGCGGTAGCCGTAATCGAGCGATTTGGCAATCACATCTATCTGCGCCCTAACCGCAGTACCCATCAGCATCTGCAGCAGCAGCACGACCAAAGCAATCAGCGCCACCCGGGCAACTTTTTTATTACGAACCGAAGCAGCCTGCTGCTGAAGAAATACGATCAACAACGCAAGGGCAAGAATAGCCAGTGCGCCAAACAGATGCAGTGTCACCTTAACGGGGGCAAGATTGGCATCCACCACTTTCTTGCCCAGCCAACCCTGAAAACCCGTAAGTAGCAGGATGGCGAAGCAGGACCAGACGATAGCGGATTTATTTTTCCGGAACAGCAAAAAACTCCAGACAAACTGTATGAAAACCAGCAGCCCCAGCAAGGCACCCAGCAAGCGGTTCAGGTACTCCGTCCAGGTATGAAAGGCATTGAAGGTGTGATCGATATCCTGCTGGCGGAGATAGCGCTCAAAATCGGGAGGCAATTCATCAGCGCTGGTCGGCGGTATCCATTTCCCGAAACAGGTGGGCCAGTCGGGACAACCCATACCGCTTTGTGTGGTCCGAACAACGGCCCCGGCCAGAATGACCAGCAGCACCATCAGCACCACCAATCGAGAGAACCGGAGGAAGGCGGCATTGGTTTTCATGACGCAAAGTTATCCAGGACCTTGCTTGTGCAACGCAATTGTCGATTGATTATTTTTGAAGATGCTCAAACCCTTTTTCAAAAAAGGACAGACCGAAGCGGGAATCGATGAAGCAGGACGGGGATGCTATGCCGGACCGGTATTTGCGGCGGCGGTCATTCTTCCGCCTGACTTCCGTCATCCCCTGCTGAACGACAGCAAGCAGCTTACTGCAAAAAAGCGCCAGCTGCTTCGTCCGTTGATTGAAAAAGAAAGTATCTGCTTCGCGGTCTGCAAAACCGACCACGATGAAATCGACCGCATCAATATCCTGCAAGCCACGTTCAAGGCTATGCACGGGTGCGTGGAACAGTTGAAGGTCCGGCCCGACCTTTTATTGATTGATGGCAACAGGTTCAGGCCCTACCTTTTCATGGCCCACCGGTGCATTGTTGGGGGCGACGGCCTTTATGCCTCCATTGCGGCAGCCAGTATCCTTGCAAAAACCTACCGCGACGAATACATGGAAACCTTGCACTGCGAGTACCCGCACTATGGATGGGACCGCAATAAGGGCTACGGCACACAGGAACACCGCGATGCCATCGAACAACACGGCCTCAGCCCCTACCACCGGAAAAGTTTCGACATAGCGCCGGAACTGTCTTGAATCCCTCTTAGTCGGACCAATCACCCAGCCCCTGCCGTACCAATTCCCACGAAGCGCCGGTGCAATCCACCACAGTGGAAGGTTGCAGGCCGCCGGGACCTCCATCCACGATAAGATCGACGCGGTCGCCGAAAATAGCCTCGATCCGGTCCGGATCGGAATTGTCTTCGGACATTTCGCCGGGAAGCGAGCTGCTCAGAATGGGATGGTCCAGCTCCCGCAATAAAGCGTTGCAGATGGGATTGACCGGCACCCTGAGGCCGATGGTCTTTTTCTTCGTTTGAAAAATTTTGGGCACCTGCCTTCCGGCCGGCAGAATGAAGGTATAAGGTCCGGGCAGGTGATGCTTCAACATGCGGTACAGGGGCGTGTCGATGCTTTGCGTGTAATCGCTGAGGTGACTCAGGTCGCGGCAGACCAGGGTCAGGGGAACCGGTTTACCGCCCGGCGACTTCATGCGCTCGATGCGCTCGGCCGCCTTCCGTTGAAACAGGTCGCAACCCAATCCATATACGGTATCGGTGGGGTAAATGATGACGCCCCCGTCGCGCAGACATTCCACCACCTGGCGGATCAGGCGTGGCTGGGGCGTTTCGGGATGTATATATAACCGCATCAGAATTAGGTTTTACCGACGAGTACAAAATAGCGATAGTTGAAGAAGCGGCAAAACAGTACTTTTGCGCCACAAAAAACCATCGCATGTCAGTCATTTCGGTAGGCACCATGGCTTTCGACGCCATTGAAACCCCGTTTGGAAAAATGGACCGTATCATCGGCGGATCCGGCATTTATGTGGCGTATGCGGCTTCCTATTTCACCACCCCGGTGAAGCAGATTTCCATCGTGGGGGGCGATTTCCCCGCCGAAGAGATGAAAGAACTCGAACGCCGGGGGGTACAGTTGCAAGGCGTGGAAGTGGTGGCCGACAAGAAATCATTTTTCTGGAGCGGCAAGTATCACCTTGACATGAATTCGCGCGACACCCTGGTCACCGACCTCAATGTGCTGGCCGACTTCAATCCGGTGATTCCCCAATCCTACCAGGATGCGGAATTCCTGATGCTGGGCAATCTCTCCCCCGACATACAGCTCAGCGTCATCAACCAGATGAAGCAGCGGCCCAAGCTGATTGTGATGGACACCATGAATTTCTGGATGGACATCGCCATGCCCGATCTGAAGGCCGTGCTGAAAAAAGTGGATGTGCTGATGCTGAACGATGCCGAAGCACGCCAGCTGAGCAACGAAGTGTCGCTGGTGAAAGCCGCGCGCAGCATCATGCAGATGGGTCCGCGTTTCCTCGTTATCAAAAAAGGTGAACATGGTGCCCTTCTGTTTCACGACAAGCATGTATTCTTTGCACCTGCTCTGCCGCTGGAAGAAGTGTTCGACCCCACCGGCGCCGGAGACAGTTTTGCCGGGGGCTTTATCGGATACCTGGCCAAAACGAAAGATATCAGTTTCGAAAACATGAAAACGGCCATCATCGTGGGTAGCGCCATGGCCAGCTTCTGCGTGGAAAAATTCGGACCCACCCGCCTCAAGGAAATTAACAAATCGGATATCGATACCCGCATTGCCGACTTCGTGGATTTGGTTAATTTTGAAATCGACCTCGTATAAACTATGCTTGAAATAATCGCCCTGATCTTTCTTTGTTCGAAGAACGGCCGTCTGGCTGCCAGCAAAGGACTTCCCGTGCGTCGCTGGATTACCTACACCGTTCTCGCCTGGATCGGTGCGGAGTTCACCGGCATGATGTTCGCCATAGCACTCTACGGAAAAACGGAACTGTTGAGTATCCTTATAACGGGGTTATTCTGCGGCTTCGGCGGCTACCTGCTCATCCGCAGGATTCTGGAAAACAAACCCGATGGCACCGACGAAAAAGTGCATACTTCGGTAAACGTGGACGACCTCAGACCTCCGAAAAAATAATCCCCGCTCTCCTCATCTTCTTCCAGCAACTACCACAACATTGCGGAATTGTTTCTTTTTTCCCGCCAGGTTGAAGACTTCCGTATAAAGAATATAAATACCCGTAGCCAGTTGCCGCCCCTGCTCCCCCAGCCCGTCCCACCGGAACGAACCGCTGCGGCCACAAAGAACATTGCGTTGCAGATACCGAATGGGACGACCGGCCGCATCGAATACCGTAATTGTAGCGGCATAGCCCGATTCGGGGAAACTATAGTGCATCAGGAGGTAATCATCATTGCCGTCGTTGTCCGGGGTAATCATGGCAGGACTTACCCGGAGTTCGGCTGCGGCATTTTCGTCTCCCCGATACTGTGAGTTGCGTTTTCCCGGAGTGGCATAGCCCGTTGAAGATGCGGCTGAATGCCAGTTTTCTTTTTGATGGGTCGGGGCAGTACAACTGATCCGCTCCAGCGATATGGCCTCCCGTTCCCGCAGCAAGGGGAAATGCCAGTTCTCCGCATAGCGCAGTTCATCCAGCAGATTCCCCTGCGCATCCAACAGCACGACCGAGCCTGCATCATCATTGTAAGAGGGCAGTTGCGATACCTGAAGCACAACAGCAGAATCGGGTACTATATACCGTTGTATCAGCCAAGGGCCGTTTTCGGTAATCACGCCATAGCTTCCCGGAAACAGCAGCACCGGTTCGGGAGAAAGCGGAATGATATTGCTGATGGCTCCGGCCGTATTGCGGTTAGCAAGAAAGAGTGCACCAAGGTCGATAACCCGGTTCCCGCAATTGTAGAGCTCAACAAAATCAGCCCCTTCAGGCGGAGGATTGAACAGCAATTCGTTGATTACCGGTTTGATCGTACCCGATGGAGCCGCAAGTGCAACACGGGTTTTGTTTCGGCTGCCGATAAGATTCCCCCGACAATCATTGATACCGGAGACCGTAATCAAATAAATGAACTGCGGAGAAAGCGGCTGATCGAACCGAAGCAGCACTCGATTAAAAAGCGGACCAAGAGGAATTGCAACAAGAGGATTACCGATGCCCTGGTCCAGCTGATAAACACCGGCAAGGGAAGCTGCATTACTGTCCACCGGCTCGCTGAACAGTACAACAATATTCATGCTGTCTTTTGCAAAGGCCCGAACTAGGCTTGGAGAAACAACATCTTCTCGTTGCCCATCTACCGAATTGATCCGTCCGGGCGTACCGCCCCGCTCATCGTTGCTGGCCTGCCAGTTTGCAGAAGCACTGCAGGGATCGCGCACATCCTTCATTTCCAGCGACCATCCGCCCTGCTGTTTCAGCGGATTATCGTACCAGCTCAGCGCATATTCAACCGCATGAATTACCTGCTGCCGGTCATCAATTAATAGAACCAGATCCCCGGAATTATCCAGTGAAGGAAAAGAAGAGACCGCAAGCACAGCACCGTATTGCTGCATATCGTTATTGCTTGCGGATGCACAAACAATCACCATACTGTCGGGAAGCAGCACATGGTTAGGAAGCGGCCCTGAAAGACCTCCACGATCACCGATACGCCATCCCTGCAGGTTGACCGGAAAGCGACAGGCATTGCGAAGTTCAATCCACTCCCGTTCGGGGAGCCTCCCGGGTGGAGAAGGGTCAGCCATGATTTCATCAATCACCAAATCATAACGGCCGGGCTTGTAATGCAGGAAGCTTATACTCGTATCACGCATCCGGTTTCCCGACAGGTCAGCAAGGCCATTGATCTGAAGACCGCATTGTACTCCGTTTGGAAAAGCCTGCGAAAAATGTAACCGGATTTTTGCCGCATTCAATGAATCGGGTAATGCCGTTAAGGGATTACCGACTCCGTTACTTACAAGATAATGGCTGCAATCAGCCGCTGTAGCGCTGTCCACTGGTTCATCAAACAGCAGTTCCAGCATGGAAGCCGAAACGGCGGTTGCGGAAAGCAGAATCGGGGGAATACGGTCGGGCACATAAGGCGCGATGCGAATTTCACTGAAAAAATGCTTTCGGAAAAACGAGGCGGTGCTTTGCCGCAGCATGATGCCGAAGTATCGGGATGCTGTATCCGATATATCCTGCACCGTTCCCCCAAACCGGAAATTATTTCCGTCAATTGCATGATAAAGCGTGAAGGTGCCGGAACTGTCGCGACGGATATCAAGAGAAAGAATATTGGTGCTTCGGTTGAGTATTCCATCAATACCGTCAATCAGTTTTACCGGGGCCGAACCCGGCACTTTCCGATAGAGGCTGATTTCATCCGTAGCACCTCCGAGCCGGAGAAAATAGCCTGAAACAGTTGCGGCAGAAAGTTGTGGCGCCGAGGCCGTAAGAAAGATGTCGGCATAATTGACTGAACTGGTATTGAACTCGAGGCGGACATTCAATTGCCACCGTGTACCCAGGGCAAGTGAGCTTTGCGTGCTCAGATAAAACACGGCATTCGGTAAAACGTTTGCACTTTGAAGTTCGTAGTTGCCGTTGACCGACCAGGCGGCCGTATCGCCCATCCATTCAGGATTCCGGGTGAAGTCACCGTCACTGAAATTTTCATACAGCTGGGCGTTGCCCCCGGGCAAAACCAGAAAAAGCAGCGCGAAAAGCAATAGGATGTTGTTGCGTATCATGATCATGCGAAAGAAAATCTTCGCATGACCCCGTCCATGTGTTTTTCCATAAGGCAGAGGAGGAAAATTCACGGAAGGAAATGGGGTTTTCCGGGTAAATTTGCTGTTCGATTGCCTGCCAGCATTGATCAAACACCCAAACGCCGGACTTTGTACGGTGTACCGGGTTTAAAACAACCATACATGAAAGTAGCCGTAGTAGGCGCCACCGGTCTTGTTGGTGGCAAAATGCTGGAAGTGCTGGCACAGCGCAACTTCCCCGTAACTGAACTGATTCCCGTCGCTTCCGAAAAATCGGTTGGCAAGACCGTACACTTCAAAAACATGCCCTTTGCGGTATGCGATCACCGGCAGGCCATCGAAGCCGCTCCCGCCCTGGCGCTGTTTTCGGCGGGTGGCAGCACTTCTCTCGAACTTGCGCCCCTGTTTGCCGAAGCGGGCATAACCGTGATTGACAATTCCAGCGCCTGGCGCATGAACCCCGACAAGAAGTTGGTGGTGCCTGAAGTGAACGGCCATGTGCTTACCAAAAACGACAAGATCATTGCCAACCCCAACTGTTCCACCATTCAGCTCGTCGTAGTATTGAAACCGCTGCATGAAAAATACCGGATCAAAAGAATCGTGGTAAGCACGTACCAAAGCGTTACCGGTACGGGCGTCAATGCCGTCAACCAATTGATGAACGAGCGCAAGGGGGTGGACGGGCCCATGGCTTATAAATATCCCATTGACCTGAATGCCATTCCGCATATCGACAGTTTCCTCGAAAACGGCTATACCAAGGAGGAGATGAAGATGACCAATGAAACCAAAAAGATCATGGGGGATGACAGCATTCAACTCACGGCCACCTGTGTGCGCATTCCCACCATCGGCGGGCACAGCGAATCGGTGAACATCGAATTTGAACAGGATTTCGATCTGGCCGAAGTGCGTCGGATTCTTGCTGCTGCTCCGGGAGTGGTGGTGAAAGACGATGTGGCTAATTTCATTTACCCCATGCCGCTAACCGCACACGACAAGGACGATACGTTTGTGGGCCGCATCCGCCGCGATGAAACGCAAGCCAACACCCTCAACTGCTGGATTGTGAGCGACAACCTCCGGAAAGGCGCTGCTACCAATGCGGTGCAGATAGCGGAGTTGCTGCTGGAGAAAGGATTTCTCGGCTAACCCGCCACTTCCATTTATTTCAGAAGAAATTTGGAAAGAACAATTCAAAACCTACCGCATCAGCAGTAGGCTTCCCTTTTGTGTACGTTTGTTGCCCCTGTAGCTGTACACCGCCACATACACATAATTTCCCGGCTCAAGTAGTTTGCCGAAGGCCTGCCCGTTCCAGCGTTGGTAGGGATTGGCTGTTGCAAATACTTTTTCGCCATACCGGTTGAACACCAGCAGCGAATATTCCTCAATCAGAAACACATTGCCGAGCGCACCAAACAGGTCGTTGCGTCCATCGCCGTTGGGCGAAAAAGCCGTCGGAAAACGGACATCATCGCAATTGTTCAGCACGTTCACGGCAATACTGTCTGCCGAAAAACAAACCCCGCCCGAACGAACCCTCACGGAATAAAGACCCGACTTGTTCACCGGATAGGTAGCTGCAGTGCTGTTGTCGTGCCAGATGTACTCGTTGTAAATTCCCGCATTCAGCAGAATCGACTGTCCGGTACAAAGCACCGTATCGTTGCCCAGATTGGGTTTGGGCGGCAGGGGATTGATGGTGGCAAGCACAGGCGTGGCCGTACTGGGGCAGTTGGCATTCGAATCCGTTACTCGGAACGTGGTGGTTTGGAGCAGGAAGGTATCGAGCACATTGCCGGAAGCCACCCGGGTGGTCAGTCCTGAATCGGCATACCAGCTGAGGCGGCCCGATCCGTTGGCCCGCAACGTGATTCTTCCCGGACCACAACGCTCGGCGTTGATTACCGCGGGAGGAGCAGGCACGCCGTTCACCACAATGGATGCCGTTCCCGTATTGCTCAGCACACAGGCATTGGCAGGTACCGTATAACTCACCACATAATTTCCCGCAGTCGTGGTCGATAGGTTGATGACGCCCGTTACCGGATCGACACTGAGCCCTGGAGTGGAACCGTATGTTCCGCCCGTGGTGAATCCGACACCGGGTATGGGTCTGGGGTTGGTATCACTGGCGCAAACCGGTGTAGGATAAGAAAACGAAGTAACCACGGAGTTGTTGGGATCAATGCGGATGTTTGCCTGACCCGACCCGCCATTGAAACAACCCGTAGGCGCAATGTTGTAACTGATGGTATAAGTTCCGGGCGTGGAAGCGGAAAGATTTATGACTCCGGTGCTGCTGTTCACCGACAAGCCGCCTAACCCGCTAAATGTTCCGCCTGTTGTAAACCCTGTACTTGGAATCGGCTGCGGGTTGGTTCCGGTGATGCATACCGGTGTGGGATAAGAGAATCCTGTTACCGGATTGTCATTGGCCCGGATGGTGATGGCAGCGATTCCGCTGCCGGCTGCGGCACAACCCGATGCGGCCACCTGATACTGTACCGTGTAGGTTCCGGGCGTACTGGCCAGCAAGTCAATGACGCCTGTCGAAGCGTTGATGCTCAGTCCTGCCGAAGAAGAGAATGCGCCGCCATTCGTAAATCCGCTTGCCTTTACCGGTGCCGGATTGGCTGCTGCCTGACAAACAGAATTAGGACTGTAGGAGAACGAAGTGACCGGATTGCCGGATGTGACAAGATTGAAAGGAGTGGAGCTGCTGCCACCCGCAATACAACCACTGGCAGCAACAGTATAGGTGACCGTATAACTGCCGGGAACCGACGCCGAAATATTCACAGCACCAGTTGAGGTATTGAGGGACAGCCCTGCCGGACTCGAAGCGTAAGCGCCACCACCCGTAAAGCCTGCGGCAGGAACAGGCAAACTGCTGCCCGGAGTGTTGGCACATACCGGTAAGATGTAAGCGAAACCCGTCACGGCATTTCCGCCTGCCGTGATGGTGATGGTAGCTGTGGAGCCCCCTGCCGCAATACAACCCGAAGCACTGACCTGGTAACGTACCGTATAGGTGCCTGGGGTACTGGATGCCAGATCGATGACACCGGTAGTCGGGTTGATGCTCAGTCCGACTGTGGAAGAATAAGTACCGCCTCCGGTAAAACCTGCAGCCGGCAAAGGCGAGGGATTGGATGCCGACTGGCATACGGGTGTGGCGTAACTGAATGCGGTGACCGGAGTGGATGCGGTGGTGATGACCAGTGGAGCGCTGCTGCTGCCGCCAATGACACACCCGCTGGAAGGTATGGTGTAGGTTATGGTGTAATTACCCGCAGCAGTCGCCTGTATGTTCACCTGACCGGTGGCAGTACTCATGAATACAAGTCCGGCGGGCGAGGATGAAAATGTGCCGCCGGTAGTGAAACCCGGACTAAGGGTGGGCACCGGATCCACATTGACCTGGTTAAGGCAAAGCGGCGTATTGTATGAAAATCCCGTTACGGCATTGATACTGCTGCTGATAGTGATGGAGGCAGTTGAACTTCCTGCCAAAACACAACCCGATGCGGGCACCGAATAGGTGACGGTATAGATACCCACCGCAGATGCGGATAGGTTGATGACGCCGGTGGAGGGATTGATGGACAACCCGGCCGGTGCGGCGCTATAGGTTCCTCCGGTTGTGAAACCCGGTGCAGAAACCGGAGCCGGATTGACGGTGGCGGTGGAACAGACCGGACTGGCATAGCTGAAAGCGGTTACCGGTGTAGTACTGCCGGTAACGGTGATGGTCACGTTTTTCTGAATATTAGGACAGGTAATTGTTGTAACCATGGAAATATCATCCAGCGCGAAATCATTTCCGTTGGGTTGCGTTATATTGTTGACCAGCGTGATTTTGGCGGTTGTATTGGCGCCCGAGTTCCAGGGATAGGTGTATTGTATCCAGTTGCAAAGCGTACCCGGGGCATTGGCCGAGCTTGTGGTGGCGTTCCCGGTGATGGGTTGTCCATTGATCAGGGTCTTGATCTGAGCCGGGTTGTTGGCCGCTACGGTCTGTATCCAGTAACTGAACGTATAGTTGGTGGCCGGCAATACCGGAATGGTCTGCTCCCAAACGCGAAGATTCGGATTAGTGGCGCCATCAACTACCATCATGTTGCCACCTCCTGTATGATCGACACAGGAACTTGAAAAATTGTTTTCAAAAAGGTTGGCATTGGTGGTCACTCCATAAGCGCTTTGCGCATTGGTAGTATTCTGTACATAATAATTGTAATCCGTACCAAAACCCAGGTTGCCCTGCGAAAAATCACCATTGAAAATAAAATTCACCTGACGGCTGGTACTGGATTTCACGGTGTAAACGGTAGTGACTGCAGGGCTGACCGTAGGCGCCGCACTGAAGGGATTTGTGAGGGTAGGATCAATCGGTGTAGATGACCAGGTATAGCCGTTACCTCCGGATGCTGAAAGAACTACCGAGGATCCGGCGCATATAGTCGTGTCGTTTCTTACGGTAATACCTGCAGGATCGGTCAGTGTGATGGTTGCCGGGGTTGTAACGGAAAGCGGTGTAGGCGAACTTGCATCCGTAACCGTGAGGAAATTCCCGGTAGAAGCGGGGAGCCCTGTGAAGATTCCCGTGGTATTCGAAGCGCCGCCGTTCAGGCTGAACGAGTAGGGAGCAGTTCCTCCGGCCGCATAGGCGGCAATCAATCCGGTGCTGGTACCGGGACAAATGGGATCCACCAGCGAAAAGCCCAGGGTCAGGGGTTGGGGTGGTGCCAACACTTCCACATCATCGATGGCGAAATCGTTGCCCACGGCACTGGTATTGTTATTGTAGAGTTCAATATTGACATATGTATTATTGGCCACAAAAGAATAAACCACCTGCACCCAGCTGGCGGTAGTGCCTCCGGGGAAGGGCACCTGCCCGCTGCCGGAAACCAGGGTCGGACTGCCGGCATTGTTCCAGGCTACACCGATATCCGCCGAAGTGGCTGCGCTATTGCTTGTGGTCGATATGTTCTTTACCCAATAACTGAATCGGTAGGTGGTTCCACTGGTAAGAGGGCCCACACCTCCTCCCGAACTCCCTGCTTTCCAGAAACGTTGTTGCCCGCCCGTGGTAATGCCATCCACCACCAGCATCTTGCCCGTTCCGGAATGATCGGATGAAGAGAAGAAAAAACCGGTATTCATCAACTGGGGATTGCCGGTTACCGCCACATCTCCCGCATTACTGTTTCCCGAAAGGGTAGTGATGAAATTATAGGGCCCCGGTACCTGGAAACCGGTGCCGCTTCCCCCGCTTTCAAAATCCCCGTTTTGCAAGAGGTTATTCGGTGATACCTGAGCCTGGCTGTCCGCATAAAACAACCCGGCAAAAACAAGCGTCATGGCCAGGGAACGAAAGAAATCAAATCGTGAAAAATGATTCACCGCTGCAGAATTTACTTGCGATGAAATTACTGCATTTTGGGCGTTCGACAGGGCTTTGAGGGGGCTAAAAAATCCGGTATCCTACGGTGACTCCCAGCGAAAGGCTTGGAAAAACCCCCTCGGTATCGGAAAAATAACTACCCCAGCTGTTCACCTCCAGGCTTTCGGAGTCAGTGAGTCCGATATTATTGAGGGATTTTGACCTTAATCCAAGGCCTCCGTAGAGGTCAACCATCCATCTTTTCTGTTTTTCCCCGATAATGAATTCCCAGCCTGCAAGCAGGTTCAATCCGTACACGAATTTTCTTTGCGTGAAGCTTTTCAATTGGTTGAAGATGGGTTGACCCGTCGAATCATTCACAGTAAACCAATCGCTTTTTTGTTTGGCGGTTTGTTTGATCAGCCCCTGCGCACCCAGATAAAACCGGCTGGCGCTGAGTGATTTGCTGTTGAAATAATATTTAACCGAAGGCCGGAACCGGAATCCCGACATTGGCATCGTTGCAGCCGCCGGATTTTCCCGGTAAGCCACGTAGACGGCCATATCCAGGGAAACCCCAAACGCATCCACTGGCTGATACAGGACCGTTGCCCCTATGGGAACATCCGGCTCGAACAAGGCAAAGGGATTGTATTGCACCCAAAGATGTTTTTCAACTTTCGGCACTATGCTGTCCTGAGCGCTGACTCCGCTGCAAACCGCAACATATATAAGAAATAGAAAGCCGATCCGCCTCATTTATTGGTTATTGATTTTTTTAATCAGGGTCGGCGCGAACAGATCGTTGATAGCGTACAACGAAATCCCGTCCGACACATAACAGATCAGCATTTGACGGTAGGGAATCACGTCCCGGAAGTCGTAACCTCCTACGCTTCGGATGAAACGGGGGCGGTTGATGTCGGAAACATTCAAAACGCTCATGCCGTTGACTCCTTCACATACGTACAAGGCACTGTCTTTCATACCCAAGCCGTAAGGGGTGGGGATTTCTACATTGGTTATAAGCCGGGGCGCAAAGAGATTTCTTGTATCATATACATACAGCCCCTCGTTTACTGGTCCGCATGCCGAACCGGAGCGGAGCGTTACGAAGGCCGCGGTATCGTTGGCAATCACCGGATCACAACTTCTCACATGGATCGCCTCCCCCAGATAGGCCGGATTGGCCGGATTGGCGATGGAATAGACGAACATGCCGGTCTGGGAACCGATGTAAAGATTGTTTTCATAGGGGAAAATCGTTTCCACCCCCGTGCCAATGACAACGGAACTGCTCTGGACAATGGAACCCGGATTGGTGATATCGAAGGTTTTCAAAGTCGTATTGTCCACAACGTAGAGATGGCTTCCCGAAATGGTGAATCGTGCCAATGAACCGCCGGTACCGGGCTGGCCGTTGTTTGAACTGTTTGTAGACTCCTTGGCACAGGAAAAAAACAGCAGGCTGATGGCCATGAAACAGGCTGCGTGGGCTTGAATCTTTCTTACTTGGAACATTTGGGATCATTTAGGGTATCGGAAATCCAGGCAATGACGGTCCCCTTGCTTTTATCCACGCATTCAAAATAGCCGTTGGCAGGCGGTGCAAGTTGAAAATGCTGCTGGTTGAAGGCATTGCGGATGCGGTTCACTTCCCGAACGGCAGCCATGTTTGAAATATCAATCACCACCAGATCGGTAAAGTTGTTGGTGTAAAGAAAGTTTCCCTTGATGGCAAGCTCCTCACTTCCCAGGATTTTTATAAACCCGATTCTTGCTGCGGAAGCAGGAACGGTATTGTCAATGATGTGAATACCCTCTCCAATCTCATTCTGAAAAATGTAATTGTCCTTTACGTAAATCTTTCCCGCCTTGGTGACTGCCTGCGCGGGTTTGTTTTCCACCAGGAAAATGGATGGGTCCCGGCTGTAAACTGGACGGTACCCGACTACCCTGGACGGACTATTGATTTCCTCCCTTGTACAGGCCGAGAGTAGCAAAGAAATCAACAATACGAAATTGGTTTTCTTCATGACAACGGTTTGGATTGTAAAAATAAATTAAAGGGCAGGGGCTTGCATCCTTTTTGGCTGAATCCGTCAAAAAATGAACTTGTTATGACAATCCAGGCGCTGCTCATGCCCCCAACACAAAACGGTGCATGGCAGAAAGAAACGCATGCAAATCCGACATGGACCGGATACTGCTTACGACCAGGATGCCGTTTTTGCCGACCTGTTTCAGCTGGGCCAGATGCGTTCCCACTTGAAGAAACCGGAGGATGGCGTTGAAGGTATCACTTTGGAAATACGGTGATTCGGGATTGCCGACAAAAAAGCAGCGGAGTGTATCATTGCGCAACAGCAGCTTCTCGAAACCCAGCTCCACAGCCATGGTCCTGCAACGGATCGTGATAAAGAGGTCCTCCACCGGCGGAGGAACCGGACCAAAGCGGTCGACGAGTTCGGTATGGAAAGTGGTGAGTGCCTCCTCATCGGCGCAGTTGTCGAGCCGTGTGTACAGGCTCAAGCGCTCGGTGATGCTGTCCACATAATCATCGGGAATCAGGATTTCCAGATCGGTATCGATAGAACAATCGCTGACAAAATCATCCTGCCGGTGGATCTCTTCCTTGAACAGTTCGCTGAAGGAGGTTCTTTTGAGTTCCCGGATGGCTTCATCCAGTATTTTCTGGTACATTTCAAAACCGATATCGGCAATGAAACCGCTCTGCTCGCTGCCCAGCATATTGCCGGCGCCGCGGATGTCGAGGTCGCGCATGGCAATCTGAAAGCCACTGCCCAGCTCGCTATGCTGTTCCAGCGTAGTAAGCCGCTTCCGGCTGTCAGCCGGCAAAGTAGCCATTGGAGGCGCAATCAGGTAGCAGAAGGCCTTGCGGTTGCTGCGCCCTACTCTTCCCCGCAATTGATGCAGGTCGCTCAATCCGAACTGATGGGCATTGTTCACCAGAATGGTATTGACATTTGGAATATCCACCCCGCTCTCCACAATATTGGTGCATACCAGCACATCATACTTTCGGTCCATGAAATCGAGTATGGTGTCTTCCAGCCGGTCGCCTTCCATCTGTCCGTGCGCAAAGGCGATGCTCAAGTCGGGACATAGGCCCTGGATGATACCCTTCATTTCGGCCAGTCCGTTCACGCGGTTGTGTATGAAGAAGATCTGTCCACCGCGCTCCGCCTCGAAATAGATGATGTCGCGAATGGCATCTTCGTTGAACACCATCACCTCGGTCTGAATAGGCTGCCGGTTCGGCGGCGGGGTGTTGATGATACTCAAATCGCGCGCACCCATCAGGCTGAACTGCAGTGTTCTTGGGATAGGCGTTGCCGTTAGTGTCAGCGAATCGACAGTCGCCCGAAGGTTTTTCAATTTCTCCTTGGCCGCCACCCCGAATTTCTGCTCCTCGTCAATCACCATCAGCCCCAGGTCCTTGAATTTCACATCCTTGCCCAGCAGGGCGTGGGTGCCGATTACGATATCGAGTTTACCGGAAGCCAGTTGCTCCATCACCTGCTTTTTTTCCCGGGCCGACTTGAAGCGGTTCACAAAATCAATCCGCACAGGAAAATCCTTCAACCGCTCGCTGAAGGTTTTATAATGCTGATAGGCAAGAATGGTTGTTGGAACCAGCACGGCGGCCTGCTTTCCGTCGCAGCAGGTTTTGAAAGCGGCTCGAACGGCGATTTCCGTTTTACCGAAACCCACATCTCCGCAAACCAGCCGGTCCATCGGTGTTTCCCGCTCCATATCGCGCTTGACTTCCTCGCTGGCTCTGGCCTGGTCGGGCGTATCCTCATACATGAAACTCGCTTCCAGCTCGGTTTGCAGGTAGTTGTCGGCCGAATGGGCATAACCCGGCTGGCTCTTGCGCTGCGCGTATAGTTTGATCAGGTCGGACGCGATGTCCTTGATCTGCGCCTTGGTCTTTTCCTTGATTCGGTTCCAGGTATCGCTGCCCAGCTTGTTCATTTTCGGCACCGAACCCTCTTTGCCGCTGTACTTGCTGATCTTGTGCAGCGAGGAAATATTCACATACAGCAAGTCACCGTCCTTATACCGGATCCGCACAGCTTCCTGCATCTTGCCGCTGGCCTCGATCTTCTGCAATCCGCTGTACACGCCTACACCATGGTCGATATGCGTTACATAATCGCCCGGCTGTAGTTCACGCAGGGTTTTCAACGTGAGCGCCTTGTTCTTGCTGAACGCCTGCTTGACCTTGAACTTATGGTAACGCTGGAAGATCTGATGGTCGGTATAACATACTGCTTTGAGTCCCTCGTCGATAAAGCCTTCATGAATGGCCAGTGGCACGGGAACAAAGCTGATCCCCGCATTCAGGTCGGCGAAAATCGAGTGCAGCCGCTCGAGTTGACGGGCATTGTCGGAAAAAAGATAAAGCACATACTTGTCGGCTTCAAACTGCTTCAGGTTGCTGATCAGCAGATTGAACTGCCTGTTGAATGCAGGCTGCTCGCGGGTCTGGAATCCGACGACGGCATCAAAGGTTGAACCCGGCTTCTGCTGTGCCGTTGCGCTGAAACAGATTCGCTTCCGTTTGCTAACCTGCTGTTCCCAGTCGGAAGCGGTCAGAAAATCTTCGGCAGTTACCGGCGGGCCGATATGCAGTTCCGGCTCTTCACCGGATACAGATGCCTCCGCGGTTGCCTCCGGCTTGTTCAAAAAAGCCTGAAGCTCATCCTGCATCAAACTGAACCGGTCGGCAAGCAGGGCATCTTCGGAATAAATGACCAGGGTATTGTCCGGAAGAAATTCAAGCAGCGAGGTTTTTTGCATTCCTGCTGCAGGTTCTGCAGCCGACATATTGGTGAGGTTGGGCAGGATGTTGACCTGCAGAAGTTTCCGCTCACTCAGCTGGGTTTCGGGATCGAAGATGCGGATGCTGTCGACCTCGTTACCGAAAAGTTCGATGCGGTAAGGCTTTTCATTTCCGTAAGAATAGATGTCGAGGATGCCTCCCCTAACGGCAAACTGTCCCGGTTCATATACAAAATCAGTTCGCTCGAAGCCCTGTACCACAAACTGTTGCAGAATTTTTTCGGTATCGAGCACATCGGCCTGCTTGATGGAGATGATATTTCGTGTGATGGCTTCCGACAAAACCACTTGCTCGAACAGTGCTTCGGGATAGGTTACGATGGTACCGCAGCGGCGTCCGGAAGTGTTTCCCGAAAAATTACTAAGGCACTCGGTACGCAGCATTACATGCCCGGGGTGCAGCAGCCGAAAGTTTTTCCTGTTCTTGAATGAGGAAGGAAAATAAAAGACATTGAGTGCGCGGGTGATGCCTTCAAGTGTGTTCTGAAAATAGGCCGCTGAAGGAGCATCGGGCAATACAATCAGAAGATTGGTATGGGCCAGGGCCTGTTGCTGCATGAGAGCCGCCACCACAAAAGCCGGAGCGCTTCCCCGAAGGCCTTCTGCACGCACATGCTGCGGTCCGGGCAATACCATCCTGTCCGCCAGCTGCTGGCAGCGGCTGTCGCGGGCATATTCACTCATCAGCACGCTCAGATTCATCGGGTGCGCAAAGATAGGGCAAGGAGATCCGCCGGCAGCGTTAAACAAGTTGAACCGCCTGCGCGTTAATTCGTAAATTGTAATCCGTTCAGCCGCATCAGATGCATAAAAAGAATACCACCATCCGAAAAAGCGGGCAGTTGCTTGCCTTGCTCTGCCTTTTTTTCCTGAGCACCCGGGCACAACCGAAGGCGATCCGTTTCACCGGCGGCGATTTTATTCCGGAACAAAATATCGTATCGGGCAAATTCCAAATTGATCAGTTGCGCGATGCCCGCTTTGGACTTGAATACTGTGTGCTGCTCCGCTTCGATCGCCTCCCCGATATCAGTGTGAAAAACGAATTGCTAAAGAGCGGCATCCGCCTTGGTGATTACCTGCCCGATAACACGTTTCTGGCAAACATCAGCCCGACATTCAATTTTTCAACCGCCCGCAACTATAGCCTGTCGTCGATTGTTCCGCTTCCGGCACAATTCAAAACAGATCCTGCCTTGTACACCGCCCCTGTATATGCAGGTAAATCAGGCAAGCAGTTGATCGCGGTGCAGCTGTTTCCGGGACTTGACCGGGAACTCGTGAAGACCAGCATTTTAAACGCCGGCGCCGATATCGTGTCCACAAAACTTGACCGGAGCGATCTGCTGTTCGTGCGCTTTGTGCCCTCGAAAATTTCCGCCCTGGCCGCATTGCCCTGTATCAGCGGACTCTCCCTGCAACTACTCGACGACCAGCCCCTGAACTACCCCAGCCGCGGCGCGCACGGCGTAGCTGCCTTGCAATCAACAAGAGGCAGAAACCTGTTGGGCAGGGGCATTGCCCTGGGTATCGGCGACAACTCCGACATTTCCACGCATATCGATTTCACAGGAAGGCTGATCAACCGATGCCCCATCACTCCCGAAAACCATGGCACCCATGTGTCGGGCACGGCAGCAGGTGCGGGACTGCTCAACAGTAAACCCATGGGCATGGCGCCCAAAGCCACCATCATCAATCAACTGTTCAGCGATATCATCACCAATGCACCCGCTTATGTGACCGATTACGATATGGTGCTGACCAACAACTCCTATTATTCGGGCAACCAGGGATGTACAGGCGAACGGAAATACGATGTACAAAGCCGTTTCGCCGACCTGCAGCAAAGCCAGTATCCCCAGCTGCTGCATGTGATCGCGGCCGGAAACGACGGCGGCCTTTCCTGCACTCCCTTCAGCGGCGGATTTGGCACCGTCAAATCGGGCTGGCAATGCGCGAAGAATGTACTCACTGTGGGAGCCATTAACATTGCCGATTACACGCTGGCTTCCTTTAGCAGCAAGGGTCCTGTGGAAGACGGACGCATCAAACCCGAAATCACCACAAACGGCTGGGCACTGCAGTCCACCACCAACAACAATACCTATGCATTCAACTATGGTACGAGCATGGCGTCACCCGTTGCCACCGGCACACTCGCGCTTTTATATGAACGCTACCGCCAGTTGAACGGAGGACGCAATCCTTCTTCGGCCTTGATGAAAGCCATCCTCTGCAACACTGCCGCCGATCTGGGCAATCCCGGACCCGATTACTCCTTCGGATTCGGCATGCTGCAGGCCACCCGAGCCGTTGATGCTTTGGAAAACAACCG
This sequence comes from uncultured Ferruginibacter sp., assembly GCA_964655055.1. GTDB lineage: Bacteria > Bacteroidota > Bacteroidia > Chitinophagales > Chitinophagaceae > Ferruginibacter. The sequence goes on along the minus strand of CAZZLI010000030.1, from coordinate 6,832 downwards.
CTACCTCAGTGCCAGTATTTCACAGGGCGCTACCAACAACCACAGCATCACGATTCCGCCCAATACCCTGCAGGCCCGGATCATGCTGCACTGGACCGATCCCGCAGCCCTGGCCAATGCGGCTTCAACGCTGGTGAATGATCTGGACATCACCGTAATCAGTCCAACCGCACAAATCGCGCTGCCGCTGGTGCTCAATCCCGCTGCGGCAAATGTCAACGACCCTGCGGTACCGGGCCGCGACCGGATCAACACTATCGAACAGGTAATCCTGACTGCACCTGCTGCAGGAACCTATACCCTTTCGGTAAACGGATTTTCGGTACCACAGGGACCGCAATCCTATGTGGTGACTTATGATTTTATCCGTCCGGAATTGGTGGTGGAATATCCCTTCGGCGGCGAAACCCTGGTTCCCGGTGAATCGGAGAATATCCGCTGGCGCTATGCCGGAACTGACAATAACAGCTTTACGGTTTCCTTTTCGGAAGACAATGGAGCAACATGGTCGGTAATCAACGCCGATGTGCCTGCAACGGCAAGAACCCTGAGCTGGACGGTTCCGACACTGGTTAGCGGAAGGGCCCTGATCCGTGTAAGCCGGAACAATACCATTCAAACAGGAAGCAGCACATCGACGTTCAGTATTCTGGGCAGCACAACAGTAACAGGAACATCCGCCTGTACCGGAGCCGCACAACTCAGCTGGAGTTCGGTGAACGGCGCTACCGAATATGAGATCTACCAATTGGTTGCCGATTCCATGAAACGAATCGGAACCTCTTCTACGACAAATTATTTGGTTACCGGTCTTGACCGATATGCCACAGCCTGGTTTGCTGTTGCGGCAAAAACCGCTTCCTTCACCGGAAGACGCTCCATTGCCGTATCGGTAAAACCACTTACCGGTCCCTGCACCCTCGCACAGTTCAACAACGATCTTCGGGTCGACAGTATTCTTGAACCCAATACAGCCCGGCGCTTTTTCGCCAATGCGCCCCGGGCATCAAGGCCGGTAAGAATCGCGGTTAAAAACTACGGTTCGGTTCCCGTTGCGGGACCCATTCCTGTTTTCTACAGCTATAACCAGACTGTGGTATCCGAAACGCTGAACAGTTCAATTGCCCCGGGCGCAACAGTGAACTATACCTTCACCACGCCCTTTCCCAACAACGGTATTTCATACGAGCTCAACTTCAAAAGCTGGGTAAGCATGCCAGCCGATCCTAACCATGTTAATGATACGGCTTACAAAACCGTCATGCTCATCGGCAACGAACCTATTACCGCATTACCGCTGACTGAAAATTTTGAAACGAGTCCGGCTATCGAACGCAGTTCGAAATCCATGGGCATAGAGACCGCCCGGCGAATTGACTTCAATGCCAATACCGAACGGGGAAGGCTGCGCACCTTCGTCAACTCGGGAATTGCGCACAGCGGCAACCGGGCCCTTACCCTCGACCAGCGGCCGTACAGCGACAACAGCAATACTGATTCGGTGCTGATCCACTATAACCTTGCCGACCGGCAAAGCCAGCAACTGCGCTTCGACTTCCAGTATAAAAACCACGGACAGGATTTCCGGCCGGGCAACCGCATCTGGATCCGGGGCAGTGAAAACGATACCTGGGTTGAAGCCTACGACCTCAACGAAAACCAGGCGACAGCTGGAAGCTGGAAGAAAGGCTTCATCAACCTCAACGAAAAACTTGCTTCCGCCAATCCGCCGCAGAATTTCAGTACCACCTTCCAGCTCTGCATCGGTCAGGAAGGACTGACCTCGGTGAACTCCGTTTATCCCGATAGTGAAGTAGACGATGGCTATACCTTCGACGATCTGCTGCTGAACCAGGCCTTCAATGATATCGGCGTCGACCGCATCCTATCGCCCGATGCCAACGGATGCGGACTTTCCAACGCCACACCTGTTACCATAAGGCTCCGCAATTTTCACAGTACGGCACTGGACAATATCACCGCCACCTATCAGATCAACGGTGGCACACCGGTTACAGAAAACATCGCAAGGCTCAATGCCGGTGAAACACGCGACTTCAGTTTCGCCCAGACAGCCGATTTTTCCACCTTCGGAAAATATACCATCAGCGTCTGGGTCAACTATTCGGGCGACTCCTACGCGTCCAACGACAGCATCATCAATTTTACGTTGCAGAGCAGCCCGGTCATTGCAAGCTTCCCGTACTACGAAGGATTCGAAGAGAATAACGGCAATTATTACACGACGGGTAAAAACAGCACCTGGGCATGGGGCGTTCCTGCCAAATCGCTTATCAACAAAGCCGCCAACGGCACCAGGGCCTGGGTAACTGGCCTTCTGGAAAACTATGCCAACAGCGAAACCTCCTACCTGGTATCACCCTGTTTCAATCTGGGTTCGCTTTCTAACCCCGTATTGTCGTTCAGCCATCTGTTCGACATCGAGCAGGATTATGATTATACCTGGGTGGAATACACTACTGACGGTAAAACATGGAGCAAGTTGGGCACTGTGGGTTCGGGAACCAACTGGTACGACAATGGTCCGCTCAACAACTGGGGTCTTTCAAAAACCCGCTGGCATGTGGCCAGTATCGACCTGCCGCAGTTTAACGGCACTATGCGGTTCCGCTTTGTGCTCTCATCCGATATGGGCGTCACGCAGGAGGGCATCGGCATAGACGATATCCGCATCCATGAAAAAAGCGGTATCGCCGTATTCCCCTTCGTATCGGAACCCGTCAGCCGCGCGGTATCGGGCAACCAGTGGGTGCGATTCGCGCAGGAAAACGGAACCGCCCCTTCCCGGCTGCTGGCCGAAATCAACCCCCAGGGCCAGAACCTGGGCACCGTTACGGTAAGGTACCTGCCCAATCTTTCCGGAGCCACGCGGTTCAGTAACAATGTGTATTACCTCGACAGGAATTATGTGTTAAGCAGTACCAACCCGATTACAGCACCCGTGAAATTGCGGCTTTATTTCCGGGATATTGAATCCGACTCGCTGATCAATGCAGCACAATGCCTGAGTTGCAGCAGACCGGGCAGCGCCTATGAACTGGGGGTCTCCACCTTCACGGCTACAAGGGCGGTTGATGAAAATGACAACCTGGGCGACAACCTGTTCGGTACCAACCGCTTCATCAGTCCCGCTGCCACCGATATCCTCCCCCACGGCGAAGGATACTATGCCGAATTTTCAATCAGCAACTTCGGTGAATGCTGGCTATCAGCAGCACTGCTCACCCCGGAAAGCAACAACATCTGTCCCAGAACCGCCATCGTGTATAAGGTCGATTCATCGCTGGGTTCTGTTTTCCAATGGCAGGTCAATACCGGTAACGGATACAGCGATCTTTCAGACGATGCCAATTACAACGGCACCTCAAGCGGCGAACTGCAAATCAGCAACCTGCCCAGTTCCGCTTCGGGCAATACCTACCGTTGTCTTGTCGACGGGGTTCCCCGAAACGAACATGTGCTGCGCTTCATCCAGCAATGGACGGGAAATGCCGGCACCGACTGGTTCAATCCGGCGAACTGGGGCTGCGGCGGAATTCCCGATGCATTTACCGATGTGGTGATTCCTCCGGGACTCACCAACTATCCGGTGCTGAACGCTTCCACCGCCATCCGAAGCCTTCGGGTGAACGGCAATGTCAATGTGCGCATCGCCACCGGTGCGGTATTGCAAATCCGGGGACAGTAAGGAGAATCATTCCCCTATCGCGTTTCGCATTACCTTTAGCATAGTGTCCGGCAGCTGCATTATTGTTGCCGGCCTTCACCCCTAAATGACGAACCATGGCTGTGCAACCCTGGCGAAAAGGTATTGTGACGGAACTTCGTGATGAAGCACCCACCACGCGAAGATTTTGGATAACAATCCCCGAGCTGCAGGACTTTGATTTCATTCCCGGCCAGTTTGTTACGCTCGACCTGCCCATCCACGAAAAAGTCAACAAGCGCTGGAGAAGTTATTCCATCGCTTCCGATCCCGATTCGACGAATACCATCGAACTGGTCATATCGCTCAACCTCAACGGATTGGGTACGCCCTGGCTCTTCAATGAAGTAAAACCCGGAACCGAACTGACCTTGCGTGGACCACAGGGTGTTTACAAAATGGAGCAGCCCATAGAAAAACCAGTGTTCATGATTTGCACCGGAACAGGCATCGCACCATTCCGGAGCATGCTCAGGCATATCCGCAGGCATAAGATTCCGCATCAGGATATTTACCTGATTTTCGGTTGCCGGACTTCAGCCGATCTGCTCTATGCCGATGAGATGCGTGCACTGGAAACCGAACTTGATGGATTCCATTACATCCCTGTACTTTCCCGGGAAGCCTGGGAGGGCCGTAGCGGGTATGTGCATGCCGTCTATGAAGAACTTTGTGCAAACCGCCCTGCGGCACACTTCTACCTCTGCGGCTGGAAAGCCATGCTTGATGAAGCCAAACAACGCATCAACGCCATGGGCTACACGAAAACCGATATCCATCTGGAAAGCTACGGCTGAGAAAGCGGGCAGCGCATTCAGCCTCCCTTCAATACGTCCGATATCGCGGAGGCTTTCAGCAGACATTCTTCATACTCCTGTCCGGCATCGCTGCCGATGGTGATGGCACCGCCTGTTTGAAAAGAAAGGTACCGGGTATCGGCATTGTAGAAGATGCTGCGGATGACCACATTGAAATCAAAATCACCCCCGGGAGAAACATAACCGATGGCTCCCGAAAACAATCCCCTTCGGGTACGCTCCACTTCTTCAATCAGTTGCATCACCCGCAACTTTGGGGCGCCCGTCATGCTGCCCATGGGGAATGTGGCTCTTACGGCATCAGTCCAGTGTGTGCCGTCGTTGAGTTGACCACTGACCGTACTGATCATCTGATGCACCTGCGGAAAACTGTAAATACCATACAACTCGTCCACCTTCACCGAACCGCTCCGGCAGACACGGCTCAGGTCGTTGCGGACCAGGTCCACTACCATCACATTTTCCCGGCGTTCCTTGGGACTGTGGTACAACTGTTCGGCCTGCGCCCGGTCAAGCATGGGGTCTGAAAGATAGCGCTTCGCCGTACCCTTGATAGGCTGTGAAATCAGCTGCCCGCCTCTTCGGGTAAGATACCGTTCGGGGCTTGCACAAAGGCAATACCGATTATTGATCCGGTAACATGCTGAAAAAGGATTGGGGGAACGACGCATCAGTTTACGGAACACCGAAAGCGGATGCAAATCGGTATCGGGGAGGTAAAACTCCTGACAGAAATTGATTTCATAACAGTCGCCGCGGGCGATATGCTTTTTAAGCCGCTCAACGGTTTCCATATATTCGCTTCGGGTGAAGCGTTGGCGAATCCCGGTTGCTGAAACGGCAGAGGGTGATTCCGGCAATAGCGGTTCGTTGCATATCTCCGTAAAAATCGTTTGGGCTGCTGATGCATCCGGAGCATTGATATGGAGCACGCCCTCCTGAACACGAAGCAGTACCTCGGGAACGAAAAAAAACAGATCGGGAAAACCGACTCCATCGAAGTTTGAAGAGGAAAGATGCTCCGTTTCATTCTTCAGGTCGTATCCGAAATGCCCGAATAGCCAGCCGGGATGTTGTTTACTGAAGCGCTGCAACGCATCAAAGGCATTGCCGGCCTCTGTACTGATGAAGAAACGCGCGCCGGCTGCCAGCATGCATTCGGCTGCCGGCTTTTCGAAACGATAGCCGCAGTTGTCGAGAAAACAAAAAATGTTGAACCGGTTCGCCCAGCCCAACATTTTCGCTTTTATGTCATCAATCCCGGTTACCGGGAAACTGTAAGTAGGTTCCAATCAGGAAGATTTATCGGCCGCTTCACTCAGAAATCGTCATCATCATCGAAACTGCCTCCGCCGCCACCTCCGCCATAGTCGTCAAAGCCAAGGTCTTTGAAATCGTCATCCATCTTGAAATCATCGTCATCGTCCTTAGTGGATTTTTTTCCGCCCGATTTGCGTGAAGAGGATTTGGGAACATCAAACTCGTCAAAGTCGGGGTCCCAGTTGTCTTCCTCCTCATTCTTTTCCCATTCATCCTCCACATCCTCCGCATCCTCGTCATCATCATCCTCCTCGTTTTTCTTTGCCTTTGCAGAGCCTTTGCCTTCCTTTGCGGCGGCAGTCTTCTTCTTCGGCTCTTCTTCCGGATCCTCGTCTTCCTCTTCTTTGACGGCTTTTTTCTTAGGCTTGTCTGAAGCTTTGGGTGCTGTTTTCTTAGCGGCACCTGAAGCAGTTTTTGCGGGCTTGATGGATTTGGCGGCCATGGTACTTTTCGATTGTGTTGTAAAAATTCTACGAGTTTTTTAATCCGCCAAAAAAAAAGTCATTTTTTTTTAGCTCATCCCAAAGCAATGATATCCTCTCTGCCGGGTCCGTTGCTGATATAACGCACAGGTACTTGCAAAAAGCGGCCCAATTCCCCGAAATACCGCTTCATATATTCAGGCGCATCGTCATAGTTTCGTACGCCTGCAGTGGAACAGTTCCATCCGGGCATTTCGCGGTAAACGGGTGTTATGGCAGCCGCATCCATCCGGAAGGGAACCTGATCAGTTTCAATATTGTTGATCCGGTAAGCATCGCAAACCTGCAATGCCGGAAAACGGTCGAGGATATCGGCCTTGGTCATGATAAGCCGGGTGACCCCGTTGATCATACAGGCATACCGGAGCGCCACCAGGTCAATCCATCCGCAGCGGCGCGGCCTGCCGGTGGTACTGCCAAACTCATTGCCAGCATTCCGGATGAAATCGCCGGTGGCATCATGCAGTTCGGTAGGAAACGGACCG
>CAZZLI010000029.1:0-26033 GCA_964655055.1 uncultured Ferruginibacter sp. | reverse complement strand
GCCATTTATTCGTAGTTTGTCATATACTTATGATTTTGTGGTTGTTTAATTTTGGATTTGTAATTATTTTATATCCTAGGAACTCTGCAATGGCAAGCCCGGAATCGTAGCTGTATTTCAAATTTTCGGAGAGGGTGATGTTGTAGGCGTTTAGAACCTCGGTTGAAACGATGTCGCCATGCGCAGCAATCACTCTTTCAATTTGTCGGCTTGTCTCTCGTTGTTTCGCAGAAAAATCCAGCAGGATATCTTCTTTCGGTTGATGCTTAAGCTGATGTTTTTGCCGTTTACAGTCATGGACTTTGCCGGTTTTATCCTTCCACCGTGAGCAGTGGGTTTTGGTAGCTCTTGCTTGGTCCTCGATAGGTTCGCCACAATGCTGGCAAACTCTGCCCAGTTTATAGGTCTTGGTCGGACGCGCTTTGATATTTTCCTTCATTTAGTAATATATTTTGTAAAATACTCACAAATTAGTAATTTAGTCCCATGAAAAAAATTTCTTTTTCCAGGTTGCGGGAAAACAGCCTTGAGGCCACAGTGTTGCGGGGAAGTCTTCTGGCAAAAAACCTGAAAATAAGAGAGATGGGGATTAACTCTAAAACCTTCCATTACTGGAAGATGAATGGGCTTGCATCAACTTTTGATCTTGGGGCATGGGCTGAAATTAGTTTTATTGAATACCTATGGCTTAAAGTTTTAGAAACGATGCGTGGCTTTGATTGCTCTACAAAGCTGATGCAGAAAATATTCTACGAGCAGTTTATTAAAGCATACGATGAAAATTTGGCCGACCGTACACTTAAGGACAATATTGCCTACTATAAGAGTATAGCTAGAATTCGGTCACTCGAACACCACGAGGCGCAGATGCTTGAAGAGAGTGAACGGGTGGAGAAAGATCCTTTGATTGGAGTTGCTCTCAGAACTGAGGTTAGTTTTTTTTATCAAATGGTACTTGAATGTATAATCCAAGGTGAAGACCTTGCCTTGGTTATTTATCCTGATGAAACCTATGAGTTCACTTTTGACATTGAACCCATTAGGGCCTCTAATCGACCGCATATTTTTATTTCGCTGTCATACTTTATCACTGAAATGCTGAAAGATGAGAAAAAGGATGCGTTTATCAGTAATGCTGGAATATTCAACCAGGATGAAATGCGGATAATCAGAGAGCTTAGGAATATGAATGTTGACAGAATTATCATTTCATTCCATGAAAACGGGCAGGTAAAAAATATTGATTATGATCAGAAGGGCCTCTTTCAGGGGGATAAGGTAAGGGATGTGATGCGTATTTTCGGATTAAGGAGTTTTGACTCCATCACCATGAATATAAGAAATGGCACGACCCTCTCTTTTACTAAAACAGGTAAAAACAGAATAAAATGACCCGTATGAAACGGCTCGGATTGGATATCGAGACTCTACCATACAAAATGGCGAGGCTCTTATTCCTTATACATGAAACCCCCGGGAAATGAAAATTCATTAAAAAAAGAAAAACCAAAAAATGAGGACCGGCTCTCTTCCCGCATGATGAGCAAAGAGGAGCAGCTGGAAGAATTCGCTTCAATTATCGTTGACATCTATTTTGAATTGTATCATGAAAAAAAGTACACCTATCAGCCGAGAAGAAAAACTTCTTGAAGAGATAACAAGAAAGCAACATGCTACCGTTTCCATAAAACGGGGAGGAGAGGCGGTTATCTATACCCGGGTGAGCAGTCTGGAACAGGCTCAGAATAATGGCAGTTTGGAAGTGCAGCTGAAATATAATGAGGAGTTTTGTCGGCGCAACAACATCACAATAAATACCTATTTCGGTGGTACCTATGAGAGTGCCAAGACGGATGGGCGGAAAGAGTTTAAGCGCATGCTGGATTTCGTTAAGAAGAACAAGCGGATTTCTTTTATCGTGGTTTATAATTACGACCGCTTTTCCCGGACCGGAGCGGCAGCTGCCCAGTTGAGCGAGCAATTGCGCAAGGAGGGTATAGCTCTTCGTTCTGTAACGCAGGACATAGACACGTCCACCGCTGCCGGTAGGTTGCAGGAAAACTTCTTTCATATGCTGAATAATTTTGACAATTCGGCAAAGAGTGACCGTACCAAAACAAATACGCGCGAGGTGATGATGAAAGGTTACTGGCCCTATGCCACGCCCATGGGCTACAAGAATTTGAAACCCAAGCACAGGGCCTGCTATCATGAGTATGTGATAACGGAGGTTGGTAAGGAAATCAAAAAGGGTTTTCAATTATTGGCCGCCGGACAATTGAACAATGTAGCCATTATTGATAAGCTGCGTGCCAAGGGTGTGCCGCTGACTGACAAGAACTTCAGGTGGATATTCGGTAATTGTTTCTATGCTGGTTACGTGACCGGAAAATTGTTGGACGGCAAATTGGTCAAAGGGCAGCATCCTGCCCTGGTCAATCTCAAAACTTTTTTGCTTGCTCAGGAACGCTTGGATGGGAAGCCGAATGTTCGTGTGCCCAAAGTGTCCCGGCATGACCAGGTTCCTTTGAAACTATTCATGAAGGATGAATGTAGCGGATTACTCTTCTCTGGTTATGCGGTCAAGGGATATTGGTACTATAAATTGAAAGATGCCCCAACACCGGTCAACGTGAAGGCCGAACTGGCAAACAGGCTATTTGAGGCCGAATTGGAGAAGTATCAATTTGATGGCAGTGAGCGTACTGCTCTGGAAAGGCGGATTTACGATAAAATAGGTGAACGCCTGACGGAGCAACGGACTGACGCGGACCGTATCAAAAAGGCGATGACCGAGAAGCAGCATTTCCTGGAGAAGCTGGAGTCAAAATACATAAACGACCAAATCGATGCCGCGCTGTATCAAAAGCATGTTGAAAAAGTGAAGGCTGAATTGGCTGAACTCACCAAGGAATCGGCTCAAGAGGAAATGAGCGGTTCGAACTTGAAAATGATTGTTTCGAAATGTCTGGATATCGCCGGAAACCTCCGTCAATCGTGGGTTTCGGCTGGTTATGACAACAAACAACGGTTGCAGTGGCTCGTATTTCCGGAAGGTATGGCCTATGACAAGCAAAAGAGGGCGGTTCGAACTTTTCGGGTGAACAGTCTTTTCGAAGCAATCCCTTTGCTGGCGGGTGATTCATCGAAAAATAAAAAAGCCGATTCATCAAAGAATCGGCTTCAGTCTAATAAAGTGCCCAGAACTGGATTCGAACCAGCACATCCTTGCGGACGCTGCGACCTGAACACAGTGCGTCTACCAATTTCGCCATCTGGGCATTAGAACAAGAAATGTTCAGGGAGCGCAAATATAGCGCGATTATCGGTTATCCGGTCAATAAAATTCAGCTATTCTTTCTCAATCAGGCGGGCGGTTAAATCGCTTATTTTCCGCCGCCTTTTTTGGACTGCAGCAGATAGAGCTTGGCGTATTTGAGGAAGGTTTCGAAGGAAAACGTGAGTGCCATCAACAGCCCCGGGATCCCGTCCAATATTCCCAGCCGGATGAAATAGCCCTGAAAGAAAGTAAATGCCGGTTTCAAGAGTATCTTGAAGAAACCCGATCTGCGCCCCTCCTGATGGAGCGCCCGCGAGCCTGCACTGGAATAACTGTTCAGCGTATTGACATACTCCTCCAGACTGTCTTTGCTTTTGTGAATAAGGTCGCCGGTCAGCTCGTGGACGGTGAGTTGTGCCGGAACCACAGGCGTTTCATGCACTTCGCGCAGCAACCAGCCAACCAGTTTTCTGGGAAAACACCGGATGATACGATTCGGGGCCGTATGCCCGTGCTTCAAGGTGTAACCAAAGAACAGGTTCCGTCGGTTGAACCGGTACACACCGTCCAGTCCGCTTTTTTTTACAGCCAGCAGCGATTGCTGCAGTTCAGGTGAAAGATATTCATCGGCATCAAGGCTGAGGATATACTCATTGGAAGCAAGCGCCTGGGCATCGTTCTTCTGCGCCCCGTAACCCTTCCAGGCCTGTTGATGGAACCGCACACCGAACTGACGGCAGATAGCCGGGGTGTTGTCGGTCGAAAAACTGTCGAGCACCACAATCTCATCGGCTACGCCCTGCAGTGAGGAAAGGCAGGCCGTTATTTTCTTTTCGGCATTGAAGGTGATGATGACTGCGGAAAGTTTTTTCATGGCGTTACCTCCGGCGAATATACAAAACTACCCTTGCGGGGAAATCTTTGCAAACTGGCGCAATGCGCTAACTTGCGCCGATGGAGGGTTCCAACGCGTTGAACATTGGTTACGAAGCCAAGCGGTTGTTTACCAACAAAACCGGTTTGGGCAATTACGGCCGAACTCTTGTGGATGCGATGGCCGGCATCTTTCCCGACAACCGCTATCATCTGTTCACGCCCCGGACAACCCACCTTTTTGAGCATTCCCATTATAACAATATTGTTGTGCATGAACCCGTCAAACCCATTCACCGCTTGCTATCAGGACTGTGGCGGCGTCGGTTCATGTCCAATGACTTTGTGCCTTCAGGATTGGATCTTTTTCATGGGTTGAGCAACGAACTTCCCTCGGGCATCAACCGAAAAACGATGCGGACGGTGGTTACCGTGCATGATCTGATTTTCGAACGCTTTCCGGAGACCTATAATTTCGATGAGCGTTATGTACATCGCTTCAAGGTGAAACAGGCCTGTGCCGATGCCGACAAGGTGATTGCTGTCAGTGAACAGACGAAAAAAGACCTGATTGAATACTATCGAATCCCGCCGGAACATATTGAGGTTTGCTATCAGAGCTGCCGCGAAATGTTTTCATTACCGGTATCTGTCGAGCTTGTTGAATCGGTCCGTGAACGCTATAACCTGCCCCGGGAGTTTTTGCTTTTTGTAGGGTCGGTTACGGCGCGTAAAAATCTCATCACCCTTTGCCGCGCTGCAGTATTGATGGGAAAAAACCGCTTGCCGATTGTGGTTGTCGGTGACGGAAAAAAAAATAAAACTGAAGTACAGCAGTATATGGCAACTGCCGGAGTTGAAAGCGGTTTGATTTTCCTGAATGCGTCTTCAGGCCTCGCTCTTGCCGATCAGGATCTTCCGGCCATCTATCACCTCGCTTCGGCCCTGGTCTATCCTTCCATTTTCGAGGGCTTCGGTATCCCGCTTCTTGAAGCCATGCATTGTGGTACTCCGGTCATCTGTTCCGATAACTCCAGTCTGCCTGAAGTTGCCGGTGATGCGGCGGCCTATTTTGACGCAACGGATCCTGAAGCCTTGCGTGACAGAATTGAAAAGGTGTGCAGCGATACCGATCTCAGAAACAGCATGCGTAGAAAAGGATTCGAGCGCACCCGATTGTTAAGCCGTGAACAATGTTGTCGCTCGGTGATGGATGTTTATCGTGAAATGATTTGAAGTGACCTTCCAATCAGATTATCAGATGATGGAAATGCCCAGGCCGATCTGTATAGTCTGGCTTTTCCAGGTGTCTTTGTCGCCCAGAAGATTGTTGATGTTTTGCAGCCCAATGGCATAGCGGCCGTAAACCCGGATACCTGCAAGTTTGAACTGCAGCCCTGCCAGCACGCTGAAATCTCCGCTTTTGAAGGCCTGGGTACCGTTCTGCAACAGGTCCAGGTCCCTGTTCATCAGGATGCCGTACTGGACACCTCCTTGCAACATCATCAGATTGTTGAGTTTATAGTCAAGCAGCAAGGGGATGGAGATATAGTTGAGTTTGATGGCCGCAACCTGCGCAACGGAGACATTGTAGATATCCCGGAAATCGGAGGAAGTGTCGGAATTGATCTGGTTGAACAACAACTCCGGTTGCAGATAAAAGCGTCCGCCAAGTTTGATTTCCGCGAATGCGCCCGCATGATAGCCGAATGAAAACTTGTTGGTGAACGACTCCCCTTGGAGTTTGTTGATATTGGTTCCGAACTTGATTCCGGCTTTGAAACCCTGTGCGGATGCATATTGGGTGGTGCAGAGGGCTATGGCCAGCAGCAGAAGCGAAAGGCGTGGAGTATTCATGGAAACTTTATTTACCGGTTAAAAGATGATTCGGCAGGGTAATTTCCCGTTGCCAGTGTTTTTCCAACAATCATGCCGTTAAGCTGCCTTTAGTATCAACATACTGTTAAACCCGCAGTTATGTGCCGGTTGGTTTTTTTTGGACGGGCGAAATTAAAAGATATACCCGAGATTCAGCGTGAACAGGAACGACCATCTGGAGTCGCTGGTCTGTTGCAAATAATAATCCGTATAGAGGTCGGGCTCGATGACAAAGCTACCCAGGGTATAGTTCAGGTCGAGGTCAAGACCAATGGATTCAACCCGGAAATCATTGGACAGAAGCCGGTTCAGCCTTCTCTTTCCGGTAGGCGTGTTGAAAATGGGGAAATTGCTTTTCCGGGTGATCTGGGTGGTTGAACTGCTCATGTTTAGCATGAACGAGGGTGTGAACTGCACCTCATCATCACGTGAAATCATGTTTTTGAATTCGAAGGTATGCTCGGCGCTCAGCATTGCCGTAAAGGTCTTCAGCTTGTTGGTTGTGGAATCATAAAAGCGACGGGGCACCCCGTTGATCACCGTATCACGGTTTCGTGCGGTCTTATACGTGCCGGTGGAATAACCCAGTGCCAGGCCGGGACGGATAAACGGTTTCCTATAGACGAAATACCCGTAGGCATCGTTCTGGATGGGAGAGGCGTAGGGCGAAAAATAGTCTTTGACGAAATAGCGGGTTAACGCGAGACCGGCACCGATAGGGTCATTATCGTCGCGGTCGTAGGCGGCGGAAAGGCTGTATTGCGTTGGACCGAAACCTGCGGGCGCCTGCCGGAGCAGGGTCGAACCGGCCGTGAGGCTGAAACCCGATTTATGGTAATAAGCAAGCGTGGGATTCCAGGCCAATACCGGCCCCTGGTTCTGGCTGGCGTTCAGGTAATTGCTGTTGAGGTTGTACAGATTATTTCCTGCACCGAGGTTCAGGAAAAAATAGCTCACCGGCTCTGCATCTTCGGTAAGGATCTTTTCTATCCCCTTCGAAAGCAGCAGCGAATCGTTGGCCCGGGTAAACGGGGAGGAGGTATCGCGCTGTGCGGAAACAACGGAACAGGCAAGAAACAACAAAAAAGCGATGGGATATATCCTCATGAACAACCGGTTTGTCGGAATGTAAAAATAGGTGATGAAACTTAAGGAAAGCCCGTGTCCGCTCATGATTTATGTTTCCTTTGCGTCGGTTCGCAGTTCACACTGTCCGGGTTCGTGGCTCACGAATCCATTGAGGCACAGTTCCGGTTAACGAATAAATAACCTACCTTCGCGACTGATTGATTCGTTTACCGGATCGGATGTCTTCCCGTTGTCGGGCAACAATTCTTCCTCCATATTTCAGCATTCGTGTATGGCAGCAGGCGACATTTGATTCTAAGGCAAAGGCTTAGTCCTCCCTGTCGCTGCGAATTTCCTGGTTTTTTCTTTCAGGATCCTTCAATCGTAAATGTTCCCGCCAATAGGATGCTGCATCCGTGCATGCAGTCCATTAGTTGGCAGGCCTGATTTTTAATGTCCCTTCGGGGTAAAACAACAAACATGCATGCATTCCAGGCCCTGGGCCTCAATGAATCTTTGGTGAAAGCCGTGTCCGAACTGGGCTTTGAACAACCAACACCTATTCAGGAACAAGCCATTCCCGTATTGCTTTCCGGAACCACCGATTTTGTGGGGCTGGCCCAGACCGGTACCGGGAAGACCGCCGCATTCGGCCTGCCGCTCCTGAATCTCATGGTTCCCGGCGAACGCTATCCGCAGGCGCTGATTGTTTGTCCCACCCGTGAGCTTTGTCTTCAGATCACCTCCGACCTGGCAACCTTTTCCCGCCACAGCAAGGGCATATATACTGAAGCTGTTTATGGTGGCGCCTCCATCACGATGCAGGTGCGTAACCTCCGGAGGGGGGTGCATATCGTGGTGGCAACCCCGGGTCGCCTGATTGATCTGATTGAACGGAAAGCCATCGACCTGCAGCGGGTAAAATATGTGGTGCTCGATGAGGCCGACGAGATGCTGAACATGGGATTTCGCGACGATATCGATTTTGTGCTGAAAAATACCGTGAATCGTGAAAGCATCTGGCTGTTCAGCGCAACCATGCCTCCCGAAGTACGGGCCATCTCGCGCAATTACATGACAAGCCCCAAGGAAATCACCGTGGGCAAGAAGAACAGCGGGAATGTGAATATCGACCACCAGTACATCATGGTGGCGGCACACCATCGGTATGAAACCTTGAAGCGGTACATCGATTTCAATCCGGGCATGTACGGCATCATCTTCACCCGCACCAAGGCCGATGCCCAGGATATCGCCGAAAAACTTGTGAAAGAGGGCTATGAAATTGAAGCGCTGCATGGTGATCTCACCCAGCAGCAACGCGACAAGGTCATGGGCCGTTTCCGCAGCAAACAGCTTCAACTGCTGATTGCCACCGATGTGGCCGCCCGGGGTATTGATGTGGACAGCATCACCCATGTGATCAATTACGAACTTCCCGACGACATGGAAGTGTACACACACCGCAGCGGACGAACCGCCCGTGCGGGAAAAAGCGGTACCTGCATTTCCATCTGCCACAGCAGGGAGCAGTATAAGATCCGCCATCTGGAACGGATGGTTAACGCCCGGTTCCATAAGATGGATGCCCCCAGCGGGAAGGAGGTATGCCGCAAGCAGTTTTTTCATTTCATGGACAAGCTCATGCAGGCCGATGTCTCGCACGGAGATTATGAAACCTATATGCCCGATCTGATTGAAAAGTTCGCTTCAGTCACCAAGGAAGAAGTCCTGCAGCGGGTTGCAGCGCTTGAATTCAGTCATTTTCTCAAGTACTACGAGAATGCCGAAGATCTCAACGCCGCACCAAGAAGGGATGCTACCCGAAGGCCTGAACCGGCTTTTGGAGCAAGAGGGGCTTCCGTGAAAAACCGGGGTTATGAACAAGGGAGCAATGGCGGTTATGTGCGGCTCTTTGTCAATCTCGGGTCGAAGGATGGCTTTTACAAGGCCAGTTTCCTGCAGTTCCTGCTCGATGAATCGAACCTGAGCAAGGATATATTGGGTCGAATCGACATCCGCGATATGAATAGCTGGGTGGAAGTGGACGGCAATTCGGCCCAGCGCATGATCAAAACCTTCGATGGAAGGAAATATAACGGACGGATCATCCGGATGAATGAGGCTGACGGAGGCTTTCGCCGTCCGTCCGATCAGGGAAGGAAGCGGATTTCCCCCCGTTGATTGGCTGCATCCCGTATGAAGTATTTTTCAAACGCCCGGATCCGGTATACCATTTCCTGATTTTCTCTTTTTTGCCTGGAATTTCGGGTTTTAGCAGGAATGCGTTAATTTAGCAAAGCAAATCGTATTGCAAGAATCCTGTTCCTTATTTTTAAATAATAACCCATGGTAAAACTTTTCCTTTCAGGGCGCTTCTTTGCACCCGCTATCCTGATTCTTTCACAGCTGTTTTTTATTTCCGGCGAATCCCGGGCCCAGTTGCGCAACTTCGGACTCATCTATTCCGACAATGTCAAGGGTGACGTAACGGTCTTCGGGAATACCCTGATGACAAGGGTTTTGCCGGGTACCCAAACCCCCAACCTTACGGCCATGAACGATCCCGAGCATGCGGCAACGGGAAACAGCATTTACCATAATGGAAATGTGGATATGCAGCAGGTGGATGTGGATGGCAGTGTGGGCGACGGTGGCAGCACCCGAAATTCATCCAGCGCCGATTTGATTTTGCCCTCCGGAACGAACACGATCCGTCTGGCCAGGCTTTACTGGGGCGGAAGGGCCTCCATTGATAATTTCAACCTTAATTTACCATCCAACCAAACTATCAGGATACGAAAAGGGACATCGGGCCCTTATTCGGAATTTGCTGCCCAGGGCTTCAACAAATCTGTTAATTACGCATTCACCCCGATCGAATTCAGCCTCTTTCAGGGGTATGTGGATATTACCGATTACATAATTGCAAACGGCTCGGGTACCTACACAGTTGGTAACGCACCTTTATCTACGGGCGATGGCGGCGACTTTGGCAATTTTGGAGGCTGGTGTATCTATGTGGTCTATGAAAATCCCAACCTGCCCTATAACAGTGTAAGGCTTTATGACGGATATCAGGAAGTGTACAGAGGCGGTGCTCCATCAAATACCAGTATCAGCCTATCTGGTCTGGACGTACCTTCAGGGACACTTTCCATCAATGATGCGAAACTGATTTTTTCTACCTGGGAGGGCGATGCTTTCTTCAAAAAAGATTATTTGAAGATCAACGGTACCACGTTCAGTGATGCGCTTAATCCCGACAGCAATGCCTTCAACGGAACCATTTCCCGGAACGGAGTTGCTGTGTCAACAAAAAATCCCAATTACTCCAACCAGATGGGGATTGATATCGATGAGTTTCCCATTGGTGTGGGATATGGTATTTTACCGGGTGCAACATCTGCTCAGGTGGAATTTGGGACTATTCAAGACCAGTATTTCGCAGGCGTCCTTGCTTTTGTAATCAAGATGGTGCAGCCCAGTTTCACTTTGCAAAAGACGGTGCGTGATGCTAATGGAAATGGTGATGGTGAACCCAACGAGATTCTTACCTATCGTATCAAAGCCAGTAATCTTGCCGGTGCCGGTAACGGTTTGGAAGTCGTGGCTTCCGATACGCTTCCGGAAGGCATAACCTATCTGCCCGGATCACTGCGCCTGTTGCATAATCCCGGCTTCATAACCGGCAACTATACCGATGCCATCGGCGACGATCAGGCGGAGTACATTGTTAACGGATCTGTCCGTACAGTTCGTTTCAGAATGGGCACCGGAGCCACGGCAACGGTAGGCGGAACGATACCCGGCGGTGATTCCTGCGTGGTGGAATTCCAGGCCACTATAAATCCGCCTCAACCCGGTGTGCCGCTGGCACCCATAACTAACATTGCCCGGCTTAAATCGAAATCGGAGTCCAATGTGAACTATATCGATGAGGGCACGGCCGTTATTACACCTGTGCTGGAAAACCTCTTGCCGGTAATCATCACTACGCTGGAGGCCCGCCTGTCCAATAACGGTTTGGCAATTGTCAACTGGGCCACATCCATGGAAATTGACAGCCGCTGGTTTGATGTGGAACGCAGTCTTGACGGCTTCTCCTTCCGGTCGGTATTCACCACCGATGCGGCAGGAAATTCCGATCGCATGCGTTACTATACCGCTACCGACAACCTGAATGGTATCTCTTCCTCCGTGGTTTATTACCGCATCAAACAAACGGGAATCGACGGAAAGATTTCCTATTCCAAAACCGTTTCACTCCGGCTTAAGAAGGGCATGTCGGCCATCACGGTATCTCCCAATCCGTTCAGGAGCCAGGTTAATATCAATATCGACAACGAACAGGATGAGTTATGTACTATTAATCTGCTGAGTGTGAACGGCAAAACCCTGGCCAGCCGCCGCTGCCAGCTCTTCCGGGGCACCACGCTGGTTCGCCTCGATGAACTGGCAAACCTGCCTGCCGGTCAGTATTACCTGCAACTGGTCACCGCATCGGGAACCCAGCTGAAATCAGTAACAAAGCAGTAAGGCAATAAAAGAATATACCGGACGTTACCCGTTCGGAGCAAGCCGGCTCAATGCCGGCTTTTTTAATGCCCCTCTAAGGATTGACAACACCCAATCATCACGTATGAAAAAGCTGATTCCCCTTTTGCTGCTCATTGCCATCATCTGCGCCGGTTGTAGTCAGAAATACAGTGTTGGCCGATACGCCAATCCTTCCGGAAAATTCCGTTCCTGATTTCGAATATGATTAGAAATCGTAAGCCCCTTGTTCAGCATGGGGCTATAGGTGCTTGTTGCGGTTCGGAAATCCGGGAATCAGGCAAATTCAATCACCGTAATCTCAGGTAATACGCCAACGCGTCCCGGATAGCCGATAAACCCAAAGCCTACATTCACGTAAAGCTTCTGTTTGGCTTCTTCGTATAAGCCTGCCCATTGTTTGTAAATGTATTGTACCGGGCTCCATCTGAATCCGGGTATATCTATACCGAACTGCATGCCGTGTGTATGTCCGCTCAGGGTCAGGTCAATATCGGAATACAGGGTTCTTACCTCGGCATCCCAGTGGCTGGGATCGTGGCTCATCAGAATTTTGAAAGGATATTTTTCCGTGCCGGCATGGGCTTCCTTCAGTTTGCCGTACTTGGGAAAACGGGCCTTGGAACTCCAGTTTTCGATGCCGATCAGCGCAATGGAATCGCCGTTGCGCCGCAGTTCAACATGCTCATTGAGCAGCAGCCTCCAGCCCATTTCGGCCTGCCGCATTCTCAGCATGACCATGTTTTCCTCCTGGGTCAGCCCCCGCTTGTCGGGCCAGCGCACATAATCGCCGTAATCGTGGTTGCCCAGTATGGAATAGATGCCCATAGGAGCATCCAGCTTGGCGAGCAGTTCCTGGATACCGTCCAGTTCCTCGGCCAGATTGTTCACCAGGTCGCCGGTAAACAGGATCAGGTCTGGCTTCTGGGCCATGATCAGCTCAATGCCCTGCTGCACCGATTTTTTTTGGGTGAAGCTACCGGAGTGGATATCGCTGATATGCACCACCTTCATCCCTTTGAAGCCGGTTGGAAGATTATCGAAAGCCAAACGCAGATTTTTCACCTGATAGCGGTAGGCATTGTTGAATCCGTAGAGCAGGGTGGTGAAAACCGTACCGCCGGCTGCGAGGCCCAGCCAGCTCAGGAAAACGGAACGGCTGATGCCATCGGCGCCCATGGCCGGCTCTTCCTTGCCACCATAAAAAAAATTGAGGGTAACATATGTTACCAGCCTTCTCAGATCATCGATCAGGATGAAGAAGATGGCGGCAAATTTGGCCAGAAACAAGCCGATGATCACGGCAAAAAGGTAGGTGCGCAAATTTTTGGGCATCTGCTCCGGACCGGTGGTGACGAAGAGCAGAAACCCACTTAGGGAAAGAATAGTGATCAACCAATAAATACTGTACACAAGCACCCGCGTCCGCTGGCTTGAACTCAATGTCACGGATTTTACTGCCTGGAAAACATAGGTATCCAGCAAAAGGAAAAGGGCAATGAAAATCAGGGCGCCGGCCGGAGATCGCATAATGGAAAATCAGGGTTGAGTAATGAAGGAATGTTCCCTGCTCCAGGCAAGGAATCCGTCCAACTGCTCGTGGATGGCTTTCAGGGTAGCCGGGTCATGGAGTTGACCTTTTTCGTCAAGCAATTTTGCAATGCCGGATATCGGCAGGCGGTTCGGATAAACCGTAACCTGCAGGTAGTTCAAAACACCGCTGAGGTGATCCATTCCCCTCAGGTTTCCGGCCCTTCCAGTGGATACCCCGGTGAGCAGTGCCGTTTTCCCCTTCCAGAGCTGGTAATCCTGGATATTGTCTATAAAGCATTTGAGGATGCCGGGGAAACTGCCGTTGTATTCCGGAACAATGAAATAGATACGCCGGGCGGGCTTGATGATTTCCTGTTCTATCCGCTCAAATTCGTTGTTCCGGTGCAGCACATCAACTCCGGCCAGTGAAAACAGACGGCTTTCCACCCCTTTTTCCGTAAGCAGCTCCTTGTATTGTGCTGCAACCAGACGGGTTCTGCTGCCTTCCCTTCCCGAAGCCGAAATGATCAGGTCCATGCGGTCATAGTTTTTGTTGTAAAGTTAACAACAATGCACCGCGCTTTGTTCTTGGATTGCAGGCATCGGTTAATTTTGCCGGGCAGGACCTTGAATCGGGATAAATATCCCAAGACAAACCATGGTCGTATTGTATCTTTGAAGGAGGGGCAACGAGAAATTCTGTTTGAAAACCCGATGTTGCTTTCCGAAGGGTTGACGCATTAAAAAGAAGGAAAAATGGCGCGAATCATTGGCATTGCCAATCAGAAGGGTGGAGTGGGTAAAACAACAACCGCAATCAATCTTGCGGCCAGTCTTGCCGTGCTGGAATTCCGTACCCTGCTGGTGGACGCCGACCCCCAGGCCAATAGCACCACGGGCGTGGGTTTCGATCTTCAAAACATCACCAAGAGCCTCTACGACTGCATGATCGGTCAGGCTGCGGCTCGCGATGTGGTGCTCAAGACTGCCATTCCCCATCTGGACCTGATTCCCTCCCATATCGACCTCTACGGAGCGGAAATAGAAATGATCAACTACCGGAACCGCGAAGGCGTATTGAAAAAAGTGCTTGAGCCCCTGGTAGAAGAGTATGATTTCATCATCATAGACTGTTCACCTTCGCTGGGACTGATTACCGTGAATGCCCTGGTGGCTTCCGACAGCGTGGCCATACCGGTGCAAACGGAGTTCTTCGCCCTGGAGGGGCTGGGCAAGTTGCTGAATACAGTCAAGATCGTGCAAAGCCGCCTCAACACCGCGCTTCAGATTGAGGGCATTCTCATGACCATGTACGACGTTCGGTTGCGACTCAGCAATCAGGTGGTTTCCGAAGTGCGCCGCCATTTCGACGAGTTGGTATTCAACAGCCTGATCCACCGGAACAGCCGCCTCAGCGAAGCGCCCAGTGTCGGCAAACCGGTAATCCTGTACGATGCCGACAGCAAGGGGGCCATAAACTACCTGAACCTGGCCAAGGAGATCTTGCAGAAGAACAACCTTACCCGGATCAATAAGGAAGACAAGATACTGGAGTAGGGATGCCGATTCCCGTACGAACCCTCGCCGGCTATCCCCAACCGTTTTGAATACCCGAAAATTGATGCGACAACCATGAGCACACCCAACAAGAAAGACCATGTAGGCCTGGGCATCCGCAACCTGCTGCGCCATATCGATACCGAACTGGTGAATACCGACGGTGCCCTCAAGGCCGAGGTCGTGGAGAAAACCACCACTGCGGACCGTATTCCGCTTGATCAGATCGAAGTCAATCCCAAACAACCCCGACGCGATTTTGATGCGAAACAACTCAATGAACTGGCCGCTTCGCTGAAACAATACGATATCATCCAGCCGCTTACGGTCAGCCGTATGGCCAACGGCCGTTACCGTCTCATTTCCGGTGAGCGACGTTTCCGTGCCGCAAAAATCGCCGGATTGACCGATGTGCCGGTTTATGTGCGCCAGGCCAACGACAGCGAGCTGCTTGAACTGGCCCTGCTCGAGAACCTGCAACGCGTTGACCTCAATCCGATTGAAATTGCACTGAGCTACCGGAGGCTGATGGATGAACTGGATTTCACCCAGGAAGAAGTGGCCGATAAGATGGGAGCATCACGCGAGACGGTGGGCAACTATGTCCGCCTGCTCAATCTGCCACCCGATGTACAACTGGCTGCACGAAACGGACAACTTTCCTTCGCGCATGCAAGGGCCCTGGCCGGATTGGAAAACGTGGAAAAACAGTTGATGGTCTTCCGGGAAATTGTCCGCAAAAAACTTTCAGTCCGGGAAACGGAACTGTTAATCAAAAACAGTTTCACCACCAGGCCTTCCGTTCGTAAAGGCGGAGGCAGCAGCCTGTCTCCGGCATACAAGAAAATCGAGGATAATCTGGCATCCTCTTTCGGCACCAAGGTGCGGCTTGTGCACAGCCCCAAGGGAAGCGGTTCAGTAACCTTTGAATATTACTCACTGGAAGAATTGAATGGTCTGCTTGAAAAGCTCAATGCCCAGGTAAGCTGATGGTTGCAATCCGCACATCCAATTTTTTTCTACGACAGTTCCTGGTTTTCCTGTTCCTGTGTTCAACGGAAAAATCTTTTTGTGAGTTGAATGCTTGGGAGCATGTTCCTGTCTTGACTGACACCGTAAAGCTGCCCAAAGATTTTTCACCCCGTAAGGCAACCATCCGTTCAGCCATTCTTCCCGGTTGGGGGCAGATCTACAACAGGAAATACTGGAAAGCGCCGCTGGTATGGGGCGCACTGGGCACCACGGCCGCTATTTATTTTTATAATCTTGATACCTACCGTTCGCTGCGTGATGCGTATCGTTTGCTGAATGACGGCAATCCGATCAACGATACCGATATCGATCCACGCTTCAAGAATCTATCGCCCGAAGCCATCCGCAGCTACCGCAACAGTTTCCGGCAGAATATGGATTATTCGGTACTTTTTTTTCTGCTTTTCTGGGGACTGAATGTGGTGGATGCCACGGTGGATGCCCACCTGTGGACCTTTGATGTAAGTGATAACCTGAGTATCCGGATCGCCCCGGCTTCTACGCCCGGCGTTATCGGTATCGGTATCCGCATTCCCCTTGGCCGGGGACGACAACATAGCCGTCGATGAGAAGAAGATGGCTTCTTGTTCGGTAGTTCACCAGGAACGTATTTTGATATTGCGATAATCAACCCGGTTGCCGTGGTCCTGCAACGCAATTTTTCCGCTGCGGAATTTTCCGAAGTCCGGCATCTCGCGAAATTTGCTGCCTGCCACCAGGGCTGCCCAGTTTTCATCCCAAAGGGTGGTGCTTACTACGGTTGTACCGTTGAGTTTGAACGAAAGTCTTCCGTTATCACAAATGATTTCCGCAAGGTTCCAGCTGCCTACAGGCTTTACCGGTTCTGATGAGCATTTGATCAGGTCGTAAAGGTCACCGGCACGGTGCTTGGGTATTTTTCCATCAGGATGTCCGTCGTTGTCGAGTACCTGCATTTCGGGTCCCGTCAGCCAGGGATAGCCGTAGCGCTCGTTTTCCTGCACATAAAACATGATGCCGCTGTTGCCGTCGCGCGCGATCTTCCATTCAAGCTTGAGGTGGAAATTGCCGTATTCCTTCTCCGATACGATATCGCCGCCACCCTTGATCTGCCAGCCGTCCTTCTGCGTGGTGTCCAGATACAGGGCACCGTTCTGCACCTTCCAGGCATTGCCGATCGTGGTTTTGTTGAAACTGTGCCAGCCCTTCGTGGTCTTGCCGTCAAAAAGCAGTTCCCAGCCTTGCTTCTTTTCCTTTGGAGAAAGGGTGTTGGGTTTTTTTTGGGCGATGCCTGTTGCGGCGACAAACAGCAATAATGCAAAAAGGTATTGTTTCATTTTCGATAGTTTATTGGACAGAGAGAATATATTTTACCATCGTAACCGCATCTTCATTGGAAATGTTCGGATGCGGTGTCATTGGAATCGAACCCCAGTTGCCACTGCCCCCTTTGATGATTTTTGAGGAAAGCAGTTCATAACTGTCCACATGGTTCGGGTATTTGGCGGCTATGGCCTTGAAGGAAGGTCCGGTGGACTGCTCATCCACCTTATGGCAGGTCACGCAACCCGAATTTTCCACAAGGGTTTTACCGGCCAGGTATGCAGGACTCTGGGTCAGATCTTTCTTGTTGTCGGTGCTGCCTCCGCCGGCACCTTCGCCGCAGGCAGCAAGTAGAGTAGCGGCGGCAAGCAGTAATAAAACATTTTTCATATTGCCCGATTGATTTGATACGATGTCGTTGGAAGTAACCTTGTTTGATTTGGTTTTCCGTGAGGGAAGTTCCGCTTTTTCGCTTTAAGAATGCAGGACTTTCCTGAATTATTTTCAGGGCTTGTCGAGCCCGAGTAATCCGTTCAGGAACCCGGCATCCTGTGCAGTCTGCGCAAAATCATCAAATGCCTTGTCGGTCACCCGGATGATATGCTTTTTGATGAATTCGGCGCCTTCCTTTGCACCGTCTTCCGGGTGTTTCAGGCAGCATTCCCATTCCATCACCGCCCAGCCTCCGTAACCGTATTGGGTGAGTTTGCTGAATACAGAACGGAAATCAACCTGCCCGTCGCCCGGGCTACGGTAACGTCCCGCACGGTTGATCCAGCTCTGGTACCCTCCGAATGTGCCTTGTTTTCCTGTGGGATTGAACTCTGCATCCTTTACATGGAAGGCCCGGATACGCTGATGGTAAAAGTCGATGTACTGGAGGTAATCGAGTTGTTGCAATACGAAATGCGAAGGGTCGTACAACAGACAGGCTCTTGCGTGGTTCTTCGTTTTTTCGAGGAACATCTCGTAGGTGATTCCGTCGAACAAATCTTCGCCCGGATGGATTTCGTAGCAGACATCCACTCCGCAATCTTCCGCAAGGTTGAGGATGGGCAGCCAGCGCTTTGCCAGTTCGGTGAAGCCGGCGTCCACCAGTCCCTCGGGCCGCTGGGGCCAGGGATGGAAGGTATGCCAGAGCAGCGAACCGCTGAAGGTGGGCAGGGCGGTAAGCCCGAGATTTTGGCTGGCACGGATCGCAAAATTCACTTGTTCTGTCGCCCATTCGGTGCGGGCCTTCGGGTTCCCGTGCAGTTCTTTGGGGGCGAATGCATTGAACAGGCTGTCGTAGGCGGGATGAACCGCTACCAGCTGACCTTGCAAGTGGGTGCTGAGTTCGGTGATCGTCATGCCGTGCCGCGCGATCCTTCCTTTCAGTTCATCGCAATAGGTTTTGCTTTCGGCGGCTTGTTTGAGATTGATGCAGCGGGCATCCCAGGCCGGTAACTGCACACCGGTGAAACCCAGTCCCGATGCCCATGCGCAGATGGCATCGAGCTCGTTGAAGGGCGGCTTATCGCCAAGAAACTGGGCGAGAAAAATGCCCGGGCCTTTGATGGTTTGCATGATGGATGGATGTTTTGAATTTGCTGTTGATCAGACGGCGAAAGGGGTCCATTTTTCCGAACTCTTTCCTGAGGCTACCACGGTATCGATGAAGGCCATTCCTCTGATCCCGTCTTCAACGCCGGGAAAATCGGCAGCTTCGGCAGGAGGTTTGCTTCCTTCAAGCCTTGCGGAAAGGGTGCGTGCGAAGTTTCGATAAATATTGGCAAAGGCTTCCAGATATCCTTCCGGATGCCCGCCTGGTGTGCGGCAGTTGAAGGTGGCAAAACTGCTCAATAGGTTTCCGTAGTTGCTGCCTGCCCGTAAAATCTGCGCAGGAGCATCCAGCCATTTTACCAACAACGTATTGGGCTCCATCTGCGACCATTCCAGTCCGCCTTTCTCTCCATACACCCGTAACTTAAGGGCATTCTCTTCTCCTGCGGCCACCTGCGATGCCATCAGTACTCCTGCGGCGCCGTTGTCAAACTGCAGCAGCACATTTCCGTCATCATCCAGCATTCTTCCGGATACCATGATGTTGAGGTCGGCACAAAGTCGGGTGATGCGGAGGCCCGAAACATATTCCGCCAGATGCGCTGCATGTGTTCCGATATCGCCCATGCTGCCGGCCTTTCCGCTTTTTGAAGGATCGGTGCGCCATGCAGCCTGCGGATTGCCTTCGCGTTCACTGAGTCTGCTCAGCCAGCCCTGCGGATATTCCACCCATACCTTGCGGATTTTCCCGAATGCGCCCTCCCTCACCATGGCCCGTGCCTGCTTGACCATGGGATAACCCGAATAGGTATGGGTAAGGCAAAGGAGCAGGCCCGTCTTTTCAACAAGCTCACGCAGTTGCAGGGCTTCTTCAAGGCTGAAGGTGATGGGTTTTTCGATCACCACATGAAATCCTTTTTCCAGCGCCATTTTCGCGGGTGCAAAATGGGCGAAATTGGGCGTAACGATGCTGACAAAATCCATCCTGAGGTCATCGGGCAGTTGGTTTTCTTTCTCCAGCATCTCCTCATAACTTGTGTAGGTGCGGTCTTTGGAAAGGAAGAGCTCCTCACCCGAAGCCCGGGCGATTTCCGGATTGATGCTCAGTGCTCCGCAAACCATTTCCACCAGGCCGTCCATATTGAAGGCGAGCCGGTGCACGGCTCCGATGAACGCGTCCTTGCCTCCGCCGATCATCCCCATCCGAAGTTTTCTTTTCATAAATACCGGTTTCTTTTTTGGTCGGACAAGTTTACGAAGAAGATGACTATGGTTGCCGATAATTTTCAAACAAACCCTGTCATTCCTGCGGTTTTACTGCAATCGTTTGTTCTACATGCACCCATCCCCGCAAAAAAATAGTCGGTCCGATTTTGCTTCTGCTTTCCGAAAAAAATTACATTTAGCCTTTGTAACGGTTGCCACCGAAAAACCTCAACGCCGCATGAAATCCTCCATCCGTTTCCAGCTCAGCACCATGATGTTCCTGAACTTCTTCATATGGGGGCTTTGGTTCGTTACCATGGGCACCTATCTGACTAAGGGATATATACAGGCCGATGGCGCACAAACCGGCCTGGCCTATGGTACGCAATGTCTTGGTGCCATCATCGCACCGTTCATCGTTGGCATGATTGCCGACCGTTTTTTTCCGGCACAGAAAATCCTGGGTGTCCTGCATCTTGCCGGTGCAGTCTTACTGTACTTCGTATCCGTTGAATCAAGCTTCAGCGGTTTTTATCCCATGCTGCTGGTGTATATGATTCTTTATATGCCCACCCTGGCCCTGGTTAATGCCGTGGCACTCCGGCAGATGTCGGATGCCGAAAAGCAGTTCTCCGGAGTAAGGGTTTGGGGCACCATCGGCTGGATTGCCGCCGGTTTGCTGATCGGCTGGATGGCCTGGGAACCCGCGGCATCCCTGTTCAAGGCGGCATCGGCCACCGGGGCCACCGAGGCGGATAAGGATGCGCTTCGCAAAGCCGCATCGGCATTAGGTATTACGTTCCGCACCGCATCACTGGTGTCGGCAGGTTTCGGTGTATTCTGTTTTTTTCTGCCCAATACCCCTCCGCCCAAAGCCGGACGCTCGGTTTCGGTGAGCGAGGTGCTGGGGCTCGATGCGCTGCGGATCTTGAAGGACAGGAATTATCTGGTGTTCTTTGTGGCATCGGTACTCATCTGTATCCCTCTTGCTTTTTATTATGGCAATGCCAACCAGTTCCTCAATGAAGCGGGTATGGAAGGCGCTGCCGCAAAGATGACCATGGGACAGATGAGTGAAACCCTGTTTCTCTTCCTGATGCCACTATTCTTTGCAAGGTTCGGTATCAAACAGATGTTGCTGATCGGCATGGTGGCCTGGGTACTCCGCTATCTGCTTTTCGCTTATGGCGATACCGGCTCAGGACTCTGGATGCTTATCGGCGGCATTGTATTGCACGGCATCTGTTACGATTTTTTCTTTGTCACCGGACAAATCTATACCGACAAGAAGGCCGGCGAGCAGGTGCGTTCATCGGCACAGGGGCTGATTACCCTGGCCACCTACGGGGTAGGTATGTACATCGGATTTTATCTGGCCGGTCAGTATGTCGATCGTTACAAGATCAGCGACGTGCAGCACCAATGGCAGCAGATCTGGCTCTTCCCCTGTCTTTTTGCCGCCGGTGTTTCACTGCTCTTCCTGTTTTTTTTCAAAAACGGTAGGGCTGCCAAGGCGGTATAACAGTTATGAACAGACGAAAAACCATAAAAGCCTTTGCCCTGGGTGCTGCGGCCTTTGCTACCGGCGGGGCTCCTGCACGGGGGATTTTGCCGGTCATCAAGCCTGAAGAGGTATCGGGGGGAACGATCCGCCATTCGGTTTGCCGGTGGACCTACGATTTCCTGCCGCTGGAAGATTTATGCCGTGAGGCCCGCGATATCGGACTGTCGGCCATCGACCTGCTGGCACCCAAAGACTGGTTGGTACTGCGCGAGTTCGGGCTCGACTGTTCCATGTGTTATACCGGTGGCGAGGTCAGTCTGGTACACGGATTCAATGATGTGCAATACCATAATGCGCTGGTACGCGATTATCTTGAGGTGATGCCTCTGATGAAAAAAGCGGGCTACCGCAACCTGATCTGTTTCAGCGGCAACAGAAACGGTATGGATGATGAAACCGGACTGCGGAACTGCATCACCGGTCTGAAGAAGATTCTGGGTGAGGCCGAGCGTTCTGGAATCATCGTGCAGATGGAAGTGTTCAACAGCAAGGTGGATCATCCCGGCTATATGGCCGACAATACCCGCTGGGCGATCGAACTCTGCAAGCGCATCGGTTCGCCCAATTTCAAAATCCTGTACGATATCTACCATATGCAGATCAGTGAAGGCGATATCATCCGCAGCATCCGCGACCATCATGAATTTTTCGGCCACTACCATACGGCCGGTGTTCCGGGCAGGCATGAGATCGATGAAGGGCAGGAACTGAATTATCCTGCAATTATGAAGGCCATTGCCGATACCGGATACCGCGGCTATGTGGCGCAGGAGTTCATCCCTACGGGAAAAAGCAGGGCGGAAAAAGTTGAGGCGCTCCGGGATGCCGTAAAACGCTGCCGGGTTTGATTGATTTTTATTCAACATCATAAAAAAACACTATGCCGGAAAACAACACCTACGATGCCATCGTCATCGGCTCGGGAGTCAGCGGGGGCTGGGCCGCCAAGGAACTCACCGAAAAAGGCCTGAAAGTCCTGATGCTTGAACGCGGCCGTAACATCGAGCATGTGAAGGATTATGTCAACGCCAACAAGGATGTCTGGGAGTTCCCGCACCGCGATACGCCCACACAGCAGATGAAAAAGGATTTTCCGGTACTGCGTCGCGACTATCCGCTGAATGAAAGCACGATGGGCATGTGGGCCGATGAGAAGGATTGTCCTTATACCGAAGTCAAGCGGATGGACTGGTACCGTGCTTACCATGTGGGCGGCCGCTCACTCCACTGGGGCCGTCAGAGCTACCGCTGGAACAAGTGGGATTTTGAAGCCAACGGCAAAGAAGGCATTGCCGTCGACTGGCCGATCCGCTACGATGATCTGGCTCCCTGGTACAGTTATGCCGAAAAATTCGCCGGCATTCAGGGCACGAAGGAAGGGCTGGACGTGTTGCCCGATGGTGAATTCATGCCGGGCATGGAAATGAATGTGGTGGAAAAAGATGTGGCCGCTAAAATCAAAAGCCATTACAAGGGCAAGCGGCACATGTTCATCGGCCGCAGCGCTAACATCACCGTGCC
The DNA here is from genome assembly GCA_964655055.1 of uncultured Ferruginibacter sp. GTDB lineage: Bacteria > Bacteroidota > Bacteroidia > Chitinophagales > Chitinophagaceae > Ferruginibacter. Next base: position 3,120 of record CAZZLI010000029.1, on the reverse strand, counting down.
GCACAACAACCGCACCAACTGCCAGTACCGCGACCGTTGCTGGCGCGGCTGTCCATTCGGAGCCTATTTCAGCACGCAGAGCGCCACCCTGCCTGCCGCCAATGCCACGGGTAACCTTACCCTCGAGGTCAACAAGATTGTCACCCGGATGCTTTACGACAAGGACAAGAAAAAAGCAACGGGTGTGGAAGTGATAGACGCTGAAACAAATAAGACCTATACCTATAACGCGCGCATCGTTTTCGTGTGTGCATCGGCGTTCAATTCGGCCTGGGTGCTTATGAACAGCGCAACCGACGTATGGCCCGACGGACTGGGCAGCAGCAGCGGCGAACTCGGGCATAATATCATGGACCATCATTTCAAGCTCGGAGCCGAAGGAACGGTGGAGGGCTTTGAAGACAAGTACATCTATGGACGCCGCCCAACGGGGATCTACATCCCACGTTTCCGCAACATCTACGACGACAAGCGCGACTATCTCCGCGGCTTCGGGTATCAGGGCGGAGCCGGAAGGGGAAGGCAGGGTTTGGAAAGCGTGGCCGAGTTCACCATCGGCGCCGAACTCAAAAGTGCCTTGTCGGAACCCGGCAAATGGGGGATGGGTATCCTTGCCTTCGGTGAGATGCTGCCCTACCACGAAAACAAGATGACGCTCGACAAGAACAAGAAGGACAAGTGGGGACTCCCCGTCATCGCCTTTGATGTGGAGATCAAGGAGAACGAACAGAAGATGCGCAAGGATATGGTCAACGATGCCATGGAGATGCTCACCAACGCCGGCGTGAAAAATGTGCGCTCCTTCGACTGGGGCTATCATGTGGGCATGGGTATCCATGAAATGGGAACCGCACGTATGGGCCGCGATCCTAAGACCAGCGTGCTCAACGGCAACAACCAGGTTTGGGATGCCCCTAACGTGTTTGTAACCGACGGCGCCTGCATGACCAGCGCTTCCTGTGTGAATCCTTCGCTCACCTATATGGCGCTCACGGCCCGTGCTGCCGATTTTGCTGTTAAGGAAATGAAGAAGGGAAATCTTTAAACAACAATCAAACCATCTACCATGGACAGAAGAGAACTTATCCGGAATATCGCTTTGGTCACCGGCGGAACCTTCATCGGTGCCGAATGGCTGCTCAGTGGCTGTAAGGCGCCCGGCGCCCGTGAGGCCGGATTCAGCGCTGCAAACATCGCCCTGCTTGATGAAGTGGGCGAAACCATCATTCCCGCTACCACAACGCCAGGAGCCAAAGCCGCACAGGTGGGCAATTTCATGAAGACCTTCGTTACGGATTGTTATACCGAAAAGGAACAGCAGGCCTTCATCGCCGGAATGACAAGTCTTGATGAGGCCTGTAAAAAAATGCACGGCAAATCCTTTGCCGATTGCGATGCGGAGAAAAGAAAATCCTTTTTGCTCAGTCTGGAAAAAGAGGCCAAGGCCTTCAACGAGAAAAACGATAAGGAAAACCAGAGCCGAAGCGAAGAGAACAAGTTGCCCGGGCATTATTATACCATGATCAAGCAACTTACCTTGTTCGGTTTTTTCACATCAAAGACAGGCGCTACCGAAACCCTTCGGCATGTGTCTGTTCCCGGCCGTTACGACGGGGCCTTCGCCTACAAGCCCGGCGACAAGGCCTGGGCCGAATAGGCGGAGCGAAAGAAAAAGGAAGCGTGTTTGCTCATCAACAGCATCCAAAAAAATTAATGCCATGTCAACTAACAGAAGAGCGTTCATTCGCAATTCCGGCCTTGCCGCAGCCGCAGTAATCACCGGCGGAAAATCCTTGCTGGCCTTATCCGGCGATGGAGAACGACCATCAGCGCCGTTCGGCATTCAGGTCTATAGTGTGAAGGAAGATATGCAGGCCGATTTCCGGACCACGCTGAAAAAGCTTTCGGAATACGGCTACCGGCAGATAGAGAGTTTTGAGGGTGCCGATGGAATGTTCTGGGGGATGGGCAACAAGGGATTTGCCAACTATCTCAGGGAACTGGGTATGGAGCTGACGGCCAGTCATTGCGATGTTACTAAAGACCTGGAACGTAAGGCTGCCGAGGCCGCAGAAATCGGCATGCGTTACCTGATCTGCCCCTGGCTGGGGCCGCAGAAAAGCATCGATGATTTCCGCCGGTTTGCCGATTCGTTCAATAAGGCCGGAGAAGTTTGCCGCAAGAACGGACTCCGTTTCGCGTACCACAACCATGATTATTCGTTCAAACCGCTTGACGGGCAGATTCCCCAGCAGGTGCTGATGGAGAATACCGACAGCAATCTGGTAGATTTTGAAATGGATATCTATTGGGTGGTTACTGCCGGAGAACAACCTGAGGCATGGCTAAAGAAACATCCCGGACGCTTCCGGCTCTGCCATATCAAAGACCGGATGAAGCAGCCGCTTCCTGATAATAAAAATTCCTCCTGTCGCCTGGGTACCGGAGTGATCCCTTTTGCTTCCATCCTCAAAACTGCCAAAGCTAATGGCATGAGCTATCATTTCGCCGAGCAGGAGTATTATGCCGCCGGAACTCCCCTGGAAAGCGCGAAAGCCAATGCCGGGTATTTGAGGAAGTTGATCAAAGGCTGATCCAGGCTTGCCGTTGGTTTTCGTAATGACCAACAACTCCCCGATTTTTTTCACACAAAACCGTGCCCCAATGTACCTCTTGTTTCACGCGAAGGCCTTTAGTGGTGTTGAGTTGTAAATGTTAAGTTTTAAATGAAGTGCCGACCGAAGAAAATTATACAAAGAAGTTATGCGGTTCATGGTGAGACGAAATCTCTCCACGCTCTCATCGGGTACTTTGCGTACTCTGCGTGCAAAAAAAGTTTCACGCAAAGGCTGCAAAGGAGAACAAGCGAAGGACGCGAAGCAATCCCTGCCAAAAGAACAATCCTGGGAATTCTGTAATCATGTGAATCCTGATTCGTACAATTTAACCGCAGAGCCGCCTGGAAATAGAGCTCTTGATCGATTCATTGCGTACTCTGCGTGCAAAAAAGTTTCACGCAAAGCCGCGAACAAGGGGAAGGTAAGGCGCAAAGAAGAGCCCGGGAGCTCATTGGTTCTTCTATTTTTTCTGTGGAGAAGGAGGGCTATCCGTCTTCATATA
>CAZZLI010000028.1:25197-26509 GCA_964655055.1 uncultured Ferruginibacter sp. | reverse complement strand
TAAACGATTAAAGCACATGTTTATAAGATTGTTATTCAATTATAATAATATTACTTAATTATAACAAGTGTACCCCGCTGCATCCTGCGCATTGTTTTCTTGTACAGGTATGTGGCGGTCCAGGTATATGCCCCCACGAGATCATTTACCCCGGATCCCTCCCATTTGCGGTAGGGGTTGTCGCTGCTGAATACCAGCTGCCCCATCCGGTTGAATATGCTCAGGCGATATTCGGAAATCAGGGAAAGATTGCCCAAAGGACCGAACCGGTCATTTTTCCCGTCGTTGTTTGGCGAAAAGGCGGAAGGGAAAACAATGTCTGCGCAGTTATCGAGCAAACCCACACGGATGGTATCCGCATTGGTACAGCCGTTATTTCCGGAAACCGTCACTTGATAGGTACCCGCAGCGCTTACCAGATAGGTGGAGGCCGTGGAATTATCCTGCCAGAGGTAAGAGGAGTAGTTGCCCGGACTCAGCAGCAGTTTCTCTCCACTGCAAATCAGGGTATCATTACCCAAACGTGGGGCTGAAGGCAATTCGAGCACCGTCAGGAATAGATTCAGCAGCGAGTCGCAACCATAGAAGTCGGTAAGGGTATCCGAATACAAACCCGATCGGGTCAGGGCTTGCCCCTGCCATTGATAGGGAAGTTCGGAGGCACACAACGTTTTATCTGTTCGGGTTGTAACCGGTTCACGCACGAGTAAATCGAGAATCGCAACAGAATCGCAACCCGAAGCCGCGGTCAACTCCTGGCGGTATGTTCCTGAAAGATTGTAGGAAGTACCATTCCACACATAAGGCAGGTTGCCGGAGCAAACCACGGCCCGCAAACGGCTGAATACCGTATCGATAACGGACAACACCAGATTCGCATTTGAATCACAGCCGGCAGTACCGGTAAGCAGTCGAGAATAATTTCCCGGCTGATTGATATTAAGTCCGTTCCAGGAATAGGGCAATTGGGAGCGGCAGACTGATTGGCGCTCAGTGGTGGTAATGATATTGTTAACAAAAAGCCTGAGGGTTGCTATCGAATCGCATCCCGTGGCGCTGGTCAGTGTTACCGAATAGGTACCCGAAGTATTGTAATTGTTGCCGTTCCATGCATAAGGTAACTGATTGGAACATGTAGAAGCATTGGTGATACTTGTCGAAGTGCTCTTCACCGTCAGATTCAGCGTTGCCACCGAATCACAACCCACAGCATTGGTCAGCGTTACCGAATACGCCCCCGAAGCCGTATAATTATTTCCGTTCCACACATAGGGCAATTGATTCGAGCAGGTGGAAGCATTGGTAAGGCTCG